>NZ_FWZT01000004.1:300000-394867 GCF_900177345.1 Pseudobacteriovorax antillogorgiicola | reverse complement strand
CTTCCATGTAGCCACTTGGGTTGCATAAAGACCCTCCCGACGGAGGATCTCCCCTACAGCACCTCTTTTGCCTTGGGTTTGTTCCAGTTCTGTAAGAATCTTCTTCTTGTACTCAGGGCTGAACTGCCTTCTTTTAGGCTTATCCTCCACCTGATGTGTGTCTCTACTTTTGGTAAGATTTTCTTGATTCTTTGTCATTTTGAGACCTTTCACTACCGCGCAAACATTATACTAATCTATCGGCAGATTTGTCTCACACTCCCCTGGCACATAGCGCACAGTGGTTGCATTCGCTCCGTATTCAGTAATGAGTGGTATATAAAAGACCGACCAGGTATTCATCAAGAAAACAATAAATGATGCAAGATAACCCGCGTAAAAAAAGTAGATAGTTTCTCTAAAGGACAAAAAGGCGAGCACGGTAATGAGAAAACTCATGCTGTAGATAGTGAATAGTGCGACGAAAACCTTTTCAGAGTTGTGAATGTGGTCTTTCAAGTCATCAAGATTCGTCCAGAAACTCCAATTCGATTGATGAATGAGCCCTTCAGTATTCTTCTTAATGAAAACGTCTGTGATTTGGTTTTCCTTAAGAGATATGGGAACTATGCGACTCTGGAGAGAGTTTTTCAAATCTAGGTCACCCACCAACTTACCATCAACAAAGACTTGAAACACATTGTAGAAACTCTGTGGATCATGGAGATAGATTACTTTTGAGCCATCACTGTTTCTAATGGCCACATGATACCAATAGGTATCGTAGGTATAATTTTTATTAATCATTGCTACATCACCATCGGTGAACGCATTGTCATGCTTCCCATTGGTAATATCAAATATTGACTGTTCACTCTGAAGCCAGCGGGTATAGGTTCCAACAGCTTGGCCTACCAGATTATCCGAATCGAGATAGACTTGCTCTTCCTTTGCGGACGCATAATCCATAAAGATTAAAACAACGACAAGGATTTTCAAGATCGATATCATTTCAAACTAATCATTGTTAAACACCTAATAGTTATCGGAAGAAACTTATGGACTGTGAGATTTTGTGCATTAGGCAAAGCGGGTCACTATAGTCTTAGTTTTAGAAGGCGGTTAGGTAAAAGGGAGGTTTCAATCTTACTGGGATTTTAGATACCCTCAGATTGAATGATGAATTGTTTAAGCTTTAGTAAAGTATCAAACGATTGGTCACGCAATATAATAGAAAGAAAACTCGACGGAGCCAGTGATCTCACCCTCTGCTAGCCTACATTTTTAGGAGCCGACCAATTCTGACCTTACATCATAATCAATCCATCTAAGTACTTGATATTATTAACGATTCCAAATGGATTACCCCGCGATTTGGAAACTTCGGAAGGTCACTTATGCGAGGAACAATTGTTGCTTTCTTCAAGCGTAACTTATCGCTGATCAGAGGAAGCTGTTATGCAAACGTCATATCACCCGTTGAAGCAGATTCATCCCAAATTTAATAAAAAGCGAATCGTCAATCTGCAAGGAAAATTATACATCCCTAAGTACACTAAGGAGATGCTCCAGGGTCTCATTAGACCTCATAGGCCAAGCTTTAAAGGCGATGTTAGGGCAGCCAAGTACTGCCTTCGTATAACCCAGAAAGATATTAAAAACTGGAATAAATTTATTGCTAGAAAAGACAGCGATGTAGCATCACCCCTAACATATTATAATAGCGCTGGTGCTTTCGGACTTTTTGATATTCTAAAACAGGTCAATGTCAATTTCTCAACTATTTTACACTTACGTGGTGATGTCGAAATTCTGAAACCCAATGAACCTATTAGCGAAGGTGTTGAGTTCACTTTAGCTTCACACCTCGCAGAGATTATTGTCAGGAAGAAACAGTGTATTCTGGTCGTAGCAACGGATGTCTTTAATCAGATTGGTGAATTGGTTAGACATCACAAAGACTTTTGGTTTGTTAAAAACTGCAGCGAAAAGCACCTGTCTCAGCTGAAGTCACAGTCAAGTTACGATCCAAGGAACTTTTCTGGAATTTCCCGTAGACTAAGCAAACTTTCAATGTCAGATTCAGGATCTTCTGGACACGCGACCATTGCAATCTCTAAAGCAGCTGGACACGAATTCGCAAAAGTCTCTGGAGATTTTAACATCATCCATACTACCAATTGGGGAGCGCGCTTAACAGGTCAAAAAAGAGCATTCCTTCAAGGATACGGGATGATGAATCACTGTATCCACAAACTCACACAAATCAAAAAAAGCCCGCTTAATCAAATCAGTATTACCTTTTGTAGACCGGTTCTCGTAGATCAAGACGTGCACCTGTATACATCAGGCAATAAATTCGAGGTCTGTGATGAAAACGGATCTTTGCTAACCGCAGGGACATTTTCATAACACAGGTCACAACAACCCAAAGAGATTTTAATTCAATTATTTACGATAAAGCGAGGCATTTAAATCATGTGTGGTATTAACATTATCGTCAAAAAGAAAAATAATCTGGTCGACCCCCAAGATCTTGCAGCTATGTCCTCTGCAATCGAGCATCGTGGCCCAGATGAAGCTGGCTTTTCCCTTCTGAATGATAACTCGATCGGACTTGCCCATGTACGCCTTAGTATTCTAGATATTCACTCGGGACAGCAGCCCATGTTTGACAATAAGTCAGGAGAACTGGCAATCGTTTTCAATGGCGAGATCTACGATCATGAAATCTGGCGAAAAAAATTAGAAGCTAAGGGCAGTAGCTTTGCGACAAAAAGTGATACTGAGGTTATTATCGAGCTATATCGGCACTACGGTACTGATGCCTTTGCCAAGCTCAATGGTGAATTTGCATTCATGCTTTGGGATGGGCGCAAAAAAAATCTTTATGCAGTGCGAGACTACGCTGGAGTTAAGCCTCTATTTTTCTATGAAAGCGATCAGGAAATGATATTTTCATCCGAGGTTAAAGGAATTTTCGCCCTACCTCGCGTGCCGAGAAAGATTAGTAAAGACTATCTGTGTGGACCCCTATTCGGTGCATTTTCTCCAGCTATCTCAGCCTTTGAAGGTATTCAAAGTATAAAGCCAGGCCATTTTCTATGTATCAATGCTGAAGGTAAGAAAAGTGAGCATCGCTATTGGCAGCAGTCTTATGATGTTGATCAATCCATGACCTTTGAAGATGCCAAGAAACTCGTTCGCGAAAAACTTCAGAAGGCCGTCAGTAGAAGGCTAGTGGCAGATGTCAAAGTCAACACCTATCTAAGCGGTGGTCTCGATTCTTCCATTGTATGTGCTTTGATGTCTCGGGAACGACAAGACTTTAATGCCTATACCATCGGTTTCGGTGATTCTGTCTATGATGAGTCACATCTGGCAAGGCAGATGGCAGATCATTATGGAGCGAAATTCAATAAACTAGATTGTTCTATGGACACCATTGCAGACAATCTCGAACGCACTGCATATCATACAGAAAGTGCGATTGCCAATCCTGGTGCAGTCGCCAAGATGCAGCTATCTGAACTTGTACACCAGCAAGGAGAAAAAGTTTGCCTTACTGGTGAAGGTGCGGATGAAGTCTTTGCAGGATATCCTTACTTTAAGCTAGAGGCCATCTGGCGCATGTTGAAGCAAGGTGGTGAAGAGCGTAAGCAAGGCCTAGAACTCTGGAAAAAGTTTCAAGCGAAAGAAACTCGATCAGAGGGAATTCACTGGAACCGGAAAGTAGATTGGTCTCGACCCAACCATATATACGGCTATGCCGCCTTTATGCCGCTTAGATCTGAAGAGTATGGTAACCTCATTCAAAAGCTGTTTCAAACAAAGAAACTAGGAATAATGGCAAACGATAATCCTGAAAATTGCTTTAAATCACAATTTGATATTGAAGCCATGAAGGCCTTAGACCCTATAAATGCTTCAAAGGAAATGACCCTGAACCAGCTCTACTGCTATATGATTCCGAATCTAGCTGATCGCGTAGAAATGGCAAATAGCATCGAATGCAGGACCCCTTTCTTAGATAGAGAACTTCTCGAAGCTGTTGGCACGATTCCTCCTAAATACTTTATGGATCTCGCCAACCTTCGTGAAAAGTATGTGCTTTTTGATAGTTATAAGGATGAGCTACCTCAGTTTCATCGAAAGATCCATAAGCACCCCTTTATGTCTCCAGACTGGCTAACATTGAGCAAAACTCACCGAGGTCGTGAATTATTTGGCGAATACCTTTCACAAAGTGCGTTGCAGCAATCTGAAATATTCAAGCCAAAGTTCGTAGCTCTGCTGAAGTTCCTATGGAATACTTTGCCTAGAACTAGTGGGCTGCGAAAGAAAATAGATACCTTAATGGGCTTAACTCTTAGCATGCAAGTTATTCACAAGAAATTGATCGAGAATACAGTCCCACACAGTCGAGATTTTAAAATGATCCATAGAAAGCCAAAAGTAATAATCGAGGGAGAAATGGCCAATGGCAGATAGTCTAGCTCGTTAGGTATTAAGGGGAGTAACAATGGGCGGCTTTACGATGCCGCCTCATTGCATTTATTTGTTTTACATCTATTTAGCCTTCTTCCAGTCTTCTAAATTATACCGGCTTAGGATTTTAGCAAGCTCACCTTTCTTGCGTATGTTCTTCATCCCTTCATCAAACATTTGAGCGTAGCGTTTAGATTCCTTAATCGCAGGGGAGAACGCAACAAACACTTTTTCCTCTTCTAGCTGGCCCACCTTCCTCAGCTTTAATTTTGGGAACTTTTGAGCTAGGCTGTAGGCAACAACATTGGTGTCATCGATAAATGCCATAATCCTGCGATCTCTGACACTTTCAATCATATCATCGAGTGCGTTATTACCATAGAAGAGTTGGGCGAAGCGCTTTTTTTCGGGATCTTTTAGAAGTTCATCGATATCATCACCATAGGTATAGCCGCGGATGATGCCTACCGTTTGACCCTGCAACGATTTAGGTCCTGTGTATTGCCAAGTACTTTTTGGTAAAGCATAGAAAAAATTTCTTGAGATACCCGCATGGCTTTCTGGAAACACAAAGTCTGGTGCATCACTTCGAAACGCACCCACCACAGCGTTGTATCGCCCTTTTCTAGTGCTGTCCAAGGCTCTTTTCCAGCTTAAATTACTGTAGGAAACTTTTAGGCCCTGAGGCTCAAATATCGTTTTTAACAATTCAATCATATAGCCCTTTTTCTCAGACTCATCGTCGCAGGTATAAGGGCACCAGGGATCAGCACGAACCTCTAGAGTCTGAGACCACACTGCTGGGGCATAGCACACCCATAACACCATCAGTAGAACGTGCTTCATAGTATAAAACCTCTTCATTTTACTCACTATTAGCTGATATGTTATCGTATCACTTTGTTGTATTCAAGGATACTGATCATATCGCCCGAAGGCTATTCCATGCAGCTTAGCACCTAGCGGTGGTTATCCCCTACACTATACTGCGTAACCACCTCCCATATCAAAGCGGATTTTTTGTAGCCCAGGGACTTTCACATTTAAATCAAATCACAATGACGTGTTTGTTGTATGGCATTGCCTTTGCAGAAAAATTAGTAAGAATGGAACAACGATATCCATTAGCAGGAGTATTTGATGCCAGAAACTATTACAACTCTAAATCCAGCCAACGAAGAAATTATCAAACTCTACGATACCATGAGTGACGCCCAATTATTGGACCGGCTTGATGCAGCCCACCACCGCTTTCAAACCTGGCGCCATACCAGCCTTCAAGAACGTCAGGACCACCTCCTTGCTATCGCCGATGGACTCGACCGGAAGCAAGATGAATACGCCCATTTGATTACCAATGAGATGGGAAAACCCTTATCACAATCGAAGGCTGAAATCAGTAAGTGCGCTGCCGTGTGCCGCTACTATGCAAATCATAGCGGGGACGTTTTAGCGGAATCGACCAAAGCCCTCGACGACTCTACAATTGCAAGCACCTACACCCGCCCACTGGGAGTCATCTTGTCTATCATGCCTTGGAACTTTCCATTTTGGCAAGTGATGAGATTCGTTGCTCCAAATCTTATGACAGGCAACGTCTGCATGCTGAAGCACGCTCCCAACGTTACTGGCTGCGCCCTCGCTCTAGAATCTCTGATGAAAGAGGTAGGCCTTCCACAAGACTGCTTTTCCGTGATCCTTGCCGATCACAAGCAAGTGGGCCAAGTTTTGATGGATTACCGTGTGAGAGGAGTCACTCTCACTGGTAGCGATCGGGCCGGCAAGGCGATTGCCAGCCAAGCTGGTGAGGCACTAAAGAAAAGTGTCCTTGAGCTCGGGGGTAGCGACCCCTACATCGTTCTCGACGATGCCGACCTCAATCTTGCTGTAGAAACATGTGTCGCTAGCAGACTCATCAATTCGGGGCAAACTTGCATTTCGGCAAAGCGCTTTATCGTTACCAAATCTGTCGCTGGCGAGTTCACGGAGCGAGTCATTCAAGCCATGAGTCGAAAATCCTATGGCAATCCTTTGGATGATGTTGATCTGGGTCCACTGGCCCGCGAGGACTTGCGGGATAAGGTTCATTCTCAGGTGTTGCAGTCAATTGATCAGGGTGCGAAACTCGCGCTTAATGGACAGATTCCCGAGGGTACTGGTTTTTACTACCCACCTACGGTTTTGACAAGTGTATCGTCAGGCATGCCTGCCTTTGACGATGAAATCTTTGGCCCTGTGGCATCGGTGATTGAGGCTCAGGATGAAGCGCAAGCCGTCGCCATAGCTAACCAGTCACGCTACGGGCTAGGTGCTGCAATTTTTTCTAAGGACATTGAACGAGCTGAATACTTAGCAGCCCACGAGATTGAAGCTGGTAGCTGTGCGATCAACGACTTCGTCCGCAGCCACCCTGCGGCAACTTTTGGCGGAATTAAAGATAGCGGCTACGGTCGCGAACTTGGTTCCCAAGGGCTTCTTGAGTTTGCCAATATCAAAACCGTTACAAAACAGTCTTAGGTTTAAAAAAGGCATGAACGAAAGCTTCGTCCATGCCTTTCTAAGGTTCTGCTTACAGTACCTTAGGTAGGTCTAGTTCCACCGAATCGGCTTCACCATTCAACGTTAGACTAATTTTTAGAACCCAGCGGCCCATAACCCGGGTTTCACCATTCATGGTCATCTCACTTGCCATGGGGAAGAATATATTTTCGATGATCCCATGATGAGCCATGCCGTCCATAAAGCGAAGGGTGTGATCATCATCGAAATTGCCATGATCGCGATTGTTCATGTACATCCAAGGTTCGATCGTTTCGATCTTGAAGTTCTTTAGAGGCAAACCCTCAGCATCGAAAAGCATAAACTCTACTTTGTTATTGGCACGACCGTCTTTTTGAGCTTCAAGGTTCGAGGCATCATGAAGTACGATATGAAACAAGCCAGCATCTGAAAGGGTCCCACCCTCAGGCGTGATGACCTTAGGCCGCTCCACATCTTGAACCTTCGGCACGGCAAGAGTCACAGTATCTTCAACTCCATTCACTGTAGCGGTAAGCCGAATGCTCCATGAATGCTGCCCCTGATCAGCCATATTAAAGTATATGTTTTCGACTCGAATCACATGAGCTTGATCTCCAGGAGATAGGACCTTGTGGTTCTTGTCGCTATTGCCATGGCCCATGGTTAGCATCACAGGCACGAATAAATTTGATTGGAGATCTACCGAGTCTGCTGGCTCACCAGCCTTGGTGAAAAAGCTTAGCACAACGAAGTTGCCTGCAACACCATCGCGACCTGGCACTAGGGTTTTGCTCCATTGAGCCTCGACTTTATATACGTCCTGACTTGAAATAAACAAAGTGGTGTCCCCAACAAGCTCTGTTTGCTGACTTTCATCATCAGATGACGAACCCCCACAAGCAAGCTGAAGAAAAAAACTAAAAGTGATCAGTACAAAGTTTAAGAGTCGCATTTGAATAATTCCTACATAATAATTTCTTGGTAAGCAAAGATAATAGAGTCTTGGCGAAAGCCATTTTTATTGGCTTGAGTCATTCCCCGCCGATCCCATGTCAGCCGTAGCTGGCGCTCAGTGGTGAGTAGATAATCGATGGTTACAAAGCTTGAGACATTACGGATCTCACTACCAGGCTGGGCACGATCATCAATTTCAACTTCGCCGCGAAAATCGTACTTCAAACCTCCAATCAGCTTACCCTTGGCACTATAGTCACGACCGAAGGTAAGGATCGATTGACTTTGCCATCCTGGTTGATATGAAACCCCTGAAAATTCCTCTGCCAGTGAATACGTCCAAGCCTGAGCAAGGCCAAACTTCCATGCTGTCATCCCCCACCAGAGATCCGCTCCCAAACCAAGCTCATTGTAGCCGCTACCAAAGACATCGAGTTGCTCAGGATCGAGACTCTCATTCATGCCATCAGCTTGCCGAAGTTTGCCGTTGGCAACCAGCTGCAACTGCGGAACGTGTGGCTCCGAAAAGCTCGGTAGAATTGCAATGTAGTGCAAACCTATACTTGGATCACCAATACCCTGCTGGCTTGCACTGCCTTTGATATTTTGCTGGTACGGCAACGAGCTAGTAATAAATAGCTTTTGGCTGAACCGATAACCTAATGCCAGGGTGAAGCTCCGCTTGATATCAGTGGACTGGGTGCGGAACGACTTTCCCGATGGATCAAAATTCCGAAAGCCAGAGGCTTGAGTCAGCCCTAGGTAGTACTTCAAGTTTTCGCTAGGATACAAAACCAAAGGAGTCTTGCCTCCACTTCCGCAGGAGGCACAGGCTTGGGCTTGTCGGTGCACTGCCAAAAAAATCGCTAGGCAAGCGCACGCCCAAAAGAGACGATGTTTCATGATTACATTCCCACAATTACTGGAATTTCAAAGCGATTACTTAAACCATCCAGATTCACATCAAGATAAATAACCCAGCCGTGGGCTGCCATCGTTGCCATCGTGAAATAGATTTGCTTGACTAGGGCTTGGTTCTCCTCCCCGAACCCCAGATCAACTTGGTGAGTTGCCACGGTCCCATGACCCATGGTTGGCATAAAAGGCACAAAGTCGGTAGCGGTAAACTCCAGCAGGCTAACGGGCTGTCCTGCGATACTTTGAAAGGTTAGCATCAATTGATTGGTTTCTGGTCCTTTTTGACCAGCAACCAGAGGGGCAGTAGGAATAGCCTTAACAAGGTAGTCACCTTCCGTTGATGCAAGCCATCCATCATCCGCTTCGCTGTTAGCAAAGACAGAAGTGGAAACAGATAGAATCAGATTCAGACACAGAAGTGCACCGACGAGTCTTTTCATAAGAAACCTCACAGATAAAAATATACTCATGCAGAAACCAGCCCAGCGCTAGTTCCAGAAAACACAAAGATGAATTTTATTAGATTAGGCTAGAAGGCTGCTTCGCGGCGGCGGACTGAGGCTATCGCCTACAAAGTTTGAAGGTGTTGCGACTATAGAATCGTTATGAATCATGGGAACCGAGTTCAACGATTCATCAAAGCTGATATATAGCTGATCTGGGAGACAAAGGTAGGCAAAGTGAACCTGGCATTGGCACTCTGAGCTTTCTGTATCGTCTTCATCATGACAAGACTCATGAGCTTGCTCGGATTCTGCCAAACCCAAGGCGTCAATGATCACATCGCAGCGGGGAACACTGGCCACGGTCATAAAGAGGGCGGTATAGATCAGGCAGATTTTCTCGATGAAGAGTCGCAAACTATTCTCCTATACTAGACACTTATGTCTGGTTGCAGGAAATTGTCAACTAGATTTGTTAGAAACACATTCCCAAGCATCATCGAGATCAGCCATACCAGCAGACAAAGGAACCTGATACTAGTGAGGTCAATTCTACATACACACAACAAAAAGCTGTCCATCGACCTGCCTTCAGTCAGGCTCACAGAGCAGACGCACGAAGACTTGAAAATGTAGTACTTTAAGTCTCGAATCCTTCAAAGAATTATCATTTATGTGAACTCCTGAGCCATCAACACCGATAGGTTTTTTGTAGAGAACCCAAACTTGATCGCATCGCCAATCGTACGGAATGTATGATTTCGCAAGGAACTCACATGCAAAGACTTACCCGCTCATATACTATTTTTTTGCTGGCGCTAGGATCGCTCCAAGCCTGCACCGACCAGGAGTTCGGTAGCAAGGAGAAGGAAGCAGTAATATTGGAAGAGGATGACGATGATAGTGTTGCGATTCCTCAACCGATCACAGGAGCTTACTTAAGTTGCCGGGTGATCCAAGAGCCTACCAATGATGCGAATCAAGCTGGAGTGGGTTGTTGGTTGGCTTCTGAAACAGACGATAGCAAGTTCCAAGCTGATGGCTATGACATCCAATGGCTCGCTAGGCTTCCAGAAGGATCAGACGATCGAGTGGAAATCGTTAGTACGGTGCTAGCCAGTGACGCTCCATTTCATGTGACTCATCGTCTTTCAGGAGCCCCCAACCCCGCTGCTTTATCAACAGCTTTAGAGTCACTTTGGGTTGGCTACCGAGCCTCACGGGATACACGTGAGCTTGGTGAAGTTTTGGAGCCCGTATCCTCAAGCTTGGAAAGAGATCCATCAGCTCGTATTCCTGCCTTTCTTCAGTATCGAATTCGACTCACGGAGATGGCTGCACCCTGCCCTAACAATACTATTGGCATTGAAGATCTTGCCCTTAGCTGGAATGGTCAGGAGCAAGCGGATAGTTTTTCAAGCCTCATCGATGCTAGTTCTGTCAATGCTAACCAGGGTACTATCGGCGATCAGGATGTACTGCTCTCAAGCTCAAACTCTTTTCCTGGATACTTTGCATATGAGGCGTTTGGAGGCGGTTTTGGTAATGGTTGGTGGGCAGAAGCTGATGCCATGACAGCAACGACTCCATCTCTCGCTCGAAGCGATGTCTATATTCAGTTCGACTTCATCGATTATCCAGGAATCCTCCTTGATGGGGTCTATATCGATGGTGGGAGCTCTAGCGCGCAGCTCGATAGCGAGGCCCGAGACTATAGTTCGTGCGCCCCAAGTGCACTCCAGATCCTTGCCTCTCAAGACGGTGAAACTTGGATCACTCTTCGCGATATCAGAAGTATCGTTACAAACCAGAGGTTCCGCGTACCATTATAAAATGCCAGCTCCCTCTGAATCAGGCCTTGTTGGCAAGCCTCACCTATGCCATATATTGTAAGGCAAATAGCTTGAGAACGAGAGGGTCTATGAATATCGACGAGATCAGCCAGGGTTACGACGGCGCGATTCCGGGCTTTGAGGCGACATTATACAAACTAAAGAATCAGCTCGTCCGCGCACTTAAGGACGCTAAAATTCATGTTCACGGGATAACCTATCGGGTAAAAACAAGGCAGAGCTTAGAAGGCAAGCTCAGCCGCCCAGACAAGATCTATCGAGACTTGTCTGATGTCACTGATATTCTAGGTATCAGAGTTATAACCTACTTTGCTGATGACATTGACCGTATAGCCAAGGTGATAGAAGACAGATTTGATGTAGATCTAAGCAACTCTGTTGACAAACGTATCCAGAGTGCTCCCGATCAATTTGGCTATCAATCGCTCCACTATATCTGCAAGATTGACCACGAATTGATCTCTTCATTTGAAGTTCAGATTCGAACCATTTTACAGCACGCCTGGGCCGAAATTGAGCACGACTTGGGTTATAAATTTCCTGAAAGTGTACCTTTTGAAATTAGACGGAAGTTCTCCAGATTATCTGGCCTACTTGAAATTGCAGATGAGGAATTTGCAGAGATTCGGGATGCGATCAAGCGTTACCAGAAAAAGGTGAATCAAGAAGATCTCGAACAAAACTCTGACCTTAAGCTCGATCAAATCTCCCTTGTATCCATCGTTCGCCATAGTCTTGTGGCTGATGTAGATGCAGCCTTGGCCGAACAACTAGCCCTCCCTCTTTCCGACGATCTATTTTTTCCACATTACTTGATCAAATTATTGCTATCTGTTGAGCTGGACTCAGCCTTCGATATCACATCAACCATGGGTAAGCTACGTGGTCGGCTTCCTCAATTCGTATCTTCCTATTTTAAGTTTACAAAAAAAGCCTGGGACTTTGATGCCAGCCACCTCAATGAATTTCATCGAGGTTATAGCCTCTTCTTTTTATCTCACTTAGTGGCTTTCGAACGAGAAGATCTTCATATCAAGAAGATGGAGGTCATGAGGCAGTTCTATGAGATGTCTGACTATCCCGGCAACACTCAAGAGGCTACGAGGATAGCAAGCATATTTGTTGACTCTATGAATCAAAAGGTTAAACATGAGCTTCCTTCTAAATAGAGTCTAGTCGATTTGATGCCTCGGCGTTGTTGACTTTGTCACTCGCTCCTTGTCGCCTAGCCGAGATTCAACTTGACTAGGCACTAGAGTCTGCCTCAAATTCAGCCTCTAGAATCGCCCAGCCATCCCGTTAGCAAATCCCTGGGTACTTTCCTGAGATTCTAGCACAATCTTAATAATGACTGTGATAGGCGTGGCAAGTAGCATACCAGGGATACCCCACAACACCCCCCAGAACATTAGGCTCATTAGAACAGTAACTGGATGAAGATCTAAATTTTTTCCCATTATCTTAGGCTCTAATACATTGCCAATAGTGAACTGAACCAAGCCCGGCAAACCGATACTCACCAAGATCAGTATTGGATTTGAGAACTGTAGGAGCACAATAGGGATGGGTAACAATGTTGCAAAGATAGATCCAAAAGTTGGAATAAAATTCAAGATAAATGCCAGAAGCCCAAACATCAGGGCCATGTCTAGATTAACAATTTTAAGAATGATTGCTGTTAAGACTCCTGTAGCAGCTGACGTTACAAATTTAGTGACTAGATAAGTCCGAACGCTCTTGTTGATTCGCGACCATACCTCAGTATTGGGTAGCTTTATCTTTGGGCCGCTGAGAATGAAAATAGTAAAAATAGCAACAAGGAAAAAATCGGATACACTTTTAACTACCGTATTCGAAATGGTTTTTAGTGCCGAAAAGATAGGGAGCTCTTTGACTAGGCCTTTCAGCTCTTCTCGATCGAAACCCGCATCGAAATGAGACATGAGATCGACGCTCTTGGTAATTAATGAGGTAAACCGTTGCTCATACACATTCGCGTTTTCAATAAGCTGTCTGACTGAGGAACTAAGAGTTAAAAAGAAAATGGCTGACAAGCCAATCATGAGGATACACAGCAGTAGGATCGCCAGACCACCTCCGATTTTGAATCGACGTTTGATCCATGCAATCATGGGCTCTAGTATAAAAGCGAGAAATACAGATAGAATGAAGGGAATCATTATCCCTTTGGTGAGACGTAGGGAAACAGACGATAGAAATACCGCAATGAGAATGAAGGTAAAATCACGCAATCGATCCGACATAGTAAAAAACACTCCCCATTGGAACATAGCTAAAACAAGTCCTGATCCTTTGTATCATAAGGGCTTGGCCGGAAATTGTAATCACAGAATCAACAGAAATCATCGTTCCACATCCCCCACTAGAGGAGTTTGTGATCTCTTAAAGCCGCGCATTAGTGTCAATCATAAGAGCTGATCCTATCAAAACCCTAACCAAAACAGAAAAAAATGGCCTAAACTACTACATGTAGGCATAGACAAAAGGGCAGCCCCTTGTTACTCTTTGCTATTATAAATTTGCTGATAATATTGCATTGCCACTTCATAGTGAATCTTATGTGCCGAAACATTAAGAAACTACGCCGTGTTAAACCCGTTGTTCGTATCGACGAAGTCGAACAAAGTGCCCGCTGCCTTGTTAGTAAGATTAGCGGGTACCAGAAACCGTCACAAGCCAACTCCAGATGCTTTGAAACCTGTGTCCAAGAAGTAGTGTCACATACCCAAAACTTATTACTTAGCCTAAAACTCAATGGGGTGAGATTATGTGTGGAAACATAAAAAGACTTAGATTTGTTGACCGCAAGGCCAGTGATGAAGAAATACAAAAGGCGGCCCTGCAATATGTGAGAAAAATCGGTGATTACAAGAACTCAAGTGACGCCAACAACCAGGCATTTGATGAAGCGGTGAAGGCAGTATCGAAGTCTCTCAAGAAGATGCTAGACAATCTTACTGTCCGAGACATAAGCTCTGCCAAGCGTTAAGGCTAAAATAGTTGCAAGGGAGCTTACTTTAGGTAGTCCTAGCGCTCCCATTTAGTAGCCACAAAAAATGGAATATTTTTTATACCACTTTTTTTAAATGGTTTTAGGGTTTAACAAATTGTGATCAGTGTTCGCCTTCCTTTGCCGATTCTCTTCAAAAATAAACGGGAGAGATCGATCATGCTGAAAGAGAAGGCGAGCAATACTGCACTGGTAGTCGACGATTCTTCGTTTTCCCGCGATTTCATTGCTAGGATACTTGAATCGCTCGAAGTTATTGTGGAAACTGCGAAGGATGGCTGTGAAGCCTTTGAAAAAATCAAGCAACGGGAATACAACCTCGTAATCTCCGACTTAAATATGCCTCAGATGGATGGTTTGCAACTGCTCAAAAAAGTAAAGTCCCACCGTCCCAACACCCACTTCATCGTTGTATCAGCGCAATGTCAGGGAAAACTACGCCAAGACTTAATTGCAGAGGGAAGCGATCGTGTTTTTGCTAAAGGCGAAGTGAGGAATCTAAGGAGATACCTTAAGGCTAGGCTTGGTCCCCTTGCTTCTATATAGAGAAGCCCCTCTTTCACATTCAACCTCAAACTCAGATTGATTCGATCGCTTTTCTCTCCTTGCTTACCTCGCGTAAGGGCTCGTAAAGCCTGATCCGAAGATCCAATTATATTAATTATTACAGCCAGTTAAATTATAGACCCAGCAAGTCTTCAGAACTTCACGCAGCCAACCGATCAGTCTGTTTATCCCGGCATGGTATGTAGATGAAAATGAACCGTTTGACCTTAGCCTGGGAATCAACATGAAGACACTACCTAAACTAGTCTCTATACTTGCAATGTCCGTCGCATTCACGAGCATCTCTTGCCAGAAAAAGCAGGAAGAGGACGAAGAAAGTACCGAACAAGACCGACAAATCGTTCAGGATTCCGCTAGCAGTGAAGATATCGTGATTCTTGGGATCATCGAAGGGGTGACCCAAGATGCTAACGGCGCGATGCTATCATCTCAAGGAATCGTTATTCCTGATGAAATCATTATCCTTACCGATGATAAAGAAGAGCTTAGCCGCACCAGCCTCACTGGTGGTGGTCAGTTTAGCTTTCTATTCTCGAAGTCCATTTTCTCAAAGGCTCGCTACCTTATTGTCCAGGCAGGAAATTTTAGGGCAATCATCAACCCAAGTGAAGACCTGAGCGAGTATCGCATCTATCTCAATGATCATGCGAGCAAGACCTACGAGCTGTATGAAAAAGTGAAGGCATACCTGGTTGCTAACAATCTAGACCAATCGATTCTGGTCGATATTAAAAAAGTCCGTGAACTCGCTGCGATGCTCAACTCTATGCAAGATTTAGCTGGTGCCGATGATAGCGACGAAGACGTCCAAGAGGCTATGGAACAAGCTCAACGAGAAATTGCAGAAAACTATGTGAAATCTGAGCAAGAAAAGGCAAATCAAGAAGAAGAAGCGAAGCAGGCTAATCAAGAAACGACTGATGGAGTTGCCGATGACGAGGAGAGCATTGAAGAAGAAACCAATGAAAATATCGAAAGCCTGGTAGATAGCAGCGAAGATGAGACACCCATCGAGGCAATCTCCGAAGAGACGCCCATCGACGAAGACGGTAACACCTCTCCTGAGAACATTATTAATTCGGTGTCAAATGGTGACTCCGTGAACACCGAAGAAGATCCTGCCAGCGAGCTAGGGACTCCCGGTGCCGCTGATGCCATAAGTCTAGTCGCCAGCAATAGCGGTGATGAATCAATCTTCACCAGTACAGGTCTCGCTCTTGGCGATAGCACCAGGCACTATTCTCTGGGTAACGGACTTAGCTTTACCAAAAATGGCTTCGCAGTAGACACCCAGATCAAGTTTGGAGATCTGGCTCGCTTGTCGAAGGCCAGCAATCAGTTTCTTCTTAGTATCCGAAATGCCGAAACTTATATCAATAGCAATGGGAAAGAAAAGGTTCGACGCCCAGAAGTGATGCGCATCTGGCTTCAAGTTCCACCTAGCAACAAGTCCAATAAGTTTCCAAGACTATCTGCCAAATGGCTTGTAGCCGCCAGTGAGGCTGATCACCAGAGGTCTGAAGCCCGCGCGATCGCTAAGGGCAAGACCTACGATCGCGACAAAAAACCATATCGAAATCGCGTCATTCGAACTCGTTATAAAGATCAAGTCATAAGTCCAAATACCAGCTATGCCTTGCGTGTGGAATTCGCACCTGGCGGATTCCGAATCCTCCTTGATGGCCAAGAGGTAATCCGCAAGGCAACTGATCGAAGCTTGATTTCCTTTACAGAAAATGCCGATCTTTATGTAGGCGGTCAGAAAGCAACCCGTAAATATCCAGATGGTCGCTACTTCTTCGATGGCCAGATGAGCGATTTGTCCTTCAGCAACTTAGATTGGACAGTCACTCCATAAGCCGAGACCCTAGCCTTAGCTATCATTCAATCGCCCTTAGCCAGTATCTGGTTTTAAGGGCGATTTAGCGTCAAGACGTCCTGGATCGATATGATCATTTGACTACTTGCCAGTTGGTTTGTTTGGGGGATCGCATAGCGATAAGATACTGACGTTGTGATATCGAAAGCTTGGGAACTACTCGTTGCAAATACCTCCTGTGGAATCGATATACTCGCAATCTGGCTCGATGCATCGAAGCTCACTGCTCCAACATACAGCACAACACCCTGCTCATCTGTTACACTCACCTGCGCTTGCTCAATTAGAGAAAATAAGCCGACCCCCAAGGAATACACTAGGTCGATACCTTCAAAAATAATGGCTGGTGCAATGCGATCCACTTTAAAATCGTAGCTCGTCTCCTCTTGAGCATTACTTTCGCTATCAAGGATCTCTGAGCTAATAGTGAAAAAGGTACTACTTTCAAGGGTAGTTGGATAACCCACGCGATTGCAGAAATCGAGAACCTGATCTTCAGAATTTACGGAACTTCCGTTCACCGAGAGTTGCATGTGTTTCGTCAACGGACGATCTGCAGCCGAATAAGACTCTGAGAAACACGTTTCTACCAGTAAATCGCTGCCTGTACTATAAGAGAGAAACTGAATCTGATGCAGGGCGGATAGATCAACATTTATGGTCTCCTGCAAAGCCGGTTCCCGACTACAAGACAACACAACAAGTACAATACCATACCGAGGCTTCATAGTATAACCCCTAACTCTAATGCAACATGGCTAGATGTGAATTGGCTTTCCGCTGCCAAGCTATAGGGCGCAAGACTCGACAGGCCACGAACCGTGATATGAAATGAGGGTAGCGCAACGATTAAGGCCATATCCCAATGAATAGGAAAGTCTTCGCCATTGATAAGCATATCGCGCCGGACTTGTATTCGCTCTTGGCTCAACTCACTAAGCTCGCTGTCTCCCTTAGCTTCTTCGAACTGGCTTTGAAGGCTCCTTAGAGACAGCTCAATACCAAATGACTCAGCAAAATAGAGACGTCCCAATACATCTATCCCCGCTCCGATACGTCCAAAGCCACTGTTGATCTGCTCAGAATCAAGATCCTGTCCATATCGAGGACCTCTGTCAACCTGTGAGATCTGGCCATAATCAAAGTGCACTTGATAAGCGATCAATGAGATTTTCTTACCACCAATTCTCTGCCCATGACCAAAAGCAATCTTGAAACCATTTTCATCGATCCTAGTCCTATTTTCCTCGTAGTAGACAGCCTGGGAATGATATTGGTAGGATTGATTTCGACCTATTGCCATGGCTAAAAAAAGGTGTTCCCACCCATAGCGATAGGTTATCCATTGAGACTCAAAAGTTTGCTGCAACTCTTGGGTAAGGGTTACATCCTCCCCAGAAATGGAATCAAAAACTTCCTCTTGATGCTTTAATTCTGCGACGGCATAGGAACCTAGAAATTGAAGTTCGTGCTGCCCCACTCTGATCGGCAGCCCTTGAACACCCGGGTCCGAAAGCAGTCCCCTACTGCTAAGGCGGCTTCGATCGACAACTGTCTTTAAACTATTTAAGTCGGGTGTTTGCGCGTGTGCCTTGCTGCAAAAGAATATAACTTCCCATAAAATAAGAAATATCATCTGGGATCCTTACGATGAGGGGGAATGCAGATAGGTTATCACGATTGGGCGAATCTACTCAAGGCAGTAAGAATTAGGTGATGAATTTAAACGCTCCGCATATCAATGGCCTATCGCATCTGTGAATCCCAATCTACAGGTCTGAAACCATGAAGAAAATATGCAATTCTTGCAAGCGAGAGTACCACCACGGCAATGATTTTCTAAACAATACTAGCCGCTGGCGCATGGGTCCCCAAGATACGCTCTATTTCAACTGTTCTTGCCAATCCACCCTCGCTATGAGGCTTGGAAAGTATGATTGGTACAAACCAGATATCAACATCGCAGAAGGACGAAAGTCACTTTTCCATAAACTTAAACTTTCTGAGAAGTTACCACCGATTCAACCAGCGGTCTACGAGATTCAATACGAGCTTTCTAAAGCTGACGTATCCATTCAAAAGGTTTGTGGATATCTTCGTAAGGAACCAACCCTCACGGCTACTATCCTTGGAGCTGCAAGTTCGAAAGCGGATTGCAATATCTCACAAGTGGACCATGCAATTCCTTACTTGGGGTATCAACAGGTCGCTGATCTCGTTTTAGCTGCTGCAATGAACCAATTCAAGGTTCCGAGTCGCTATTTCTCCTGGGACGACTTTTGGGCAGAAGCGTTCCTAAATGGTCGCATATCAGAAAACTTGGCCAAAGAGTATTTAAGCTGAGACCTTGTGGATATTTCTTACATTGGTGGTTGCTTAGCTAATTTAGGAAAGGTCGTCATCGCGCTCTACAACTTCAAGATTTATGACAACATTTTTGAAGCTTCCCAGGAAGGCTGGTATTCCATGGATCGTGGCTGAAAGCCAGTATAGCCTAGACCATAGTGTCTTAGGTGAGATTGGGGCCTGTTTTTGGGCATTTCCAGATCAAATCACCTCTATCATCGAACACCATCACGACCCAGAACCATCTTTAAGCCCTCAAGGAATGGTCGCTTTTGCTAATCAAATAAAGCACTACCTCCAGGATCAGAAAACACTCGTTGATCAAGGTATTTTAGAATCCTATAATAAGTTTCTAGGGATCGATTATCAGGCATATGATCGATTCTTATCGAGCAAATTTGCCCGCCGACAGGAGTCGGCTTAATTCTGGTGTAGGAGATTACTCTTCAAATTTGCTTGCAAAGAAAGCAAGATAAGAGATTCCACCGTTAACAGTATCAACATCAGCTTTCCAGTCATCTGTTGAAAATCCTGCCATCGCCGCGATGAGATTGGTATTATTGGCCTGAGATCCCGACGTATCATCGAGCACCGTATCATTGGCAACGGTGTTAAACGTCGATAATCCCAGCGAGTAATAGACACCTAGAGCAGCACTCTCATAGCCTTCTGTGCTGTTCATAGAAAGGCCAATAAGCCCACCATAGGAGTGAACGGTTGAAATCGAAGCATCCATATTCCCAGCGAACAGACTCTGGCTAATTAAAACCTTACTACTCTCACCAATGAGTCCTCCGGTCGCCACTGCATCTCCTGAACTTATTGTAGTTGTCGCGTAGATATTCTGGATGAGTGAAACATTTCCAGTCGCTGGAAGAGTTTGACTTGCCCGGCCCAAGACTCCACCCACTTGCTGCTCTACAGCAATTGATCCACCCACATATACTTCGTTGATCCCAAAGTTATTGGCATTGTCTGAAGTTTGTGATATTCCAGCAAGGCCACCTGTATACCCTGAACTTCCGAGGTTTGCGATATCGAGGCCGTCTAAATAGATTTGATTGATCGTGCAGCTATCACAGGTCGCTACCAAACCACCAATGTTACCCAAACCAATGATATTAAAATTATCGATCACAAGATTTTTGACAACCCCACCTGCTCCCACAGTGGCAAAAATTCCACCCAAATCTTCCCCAGTAATTTCAAC
The DNA here is from genome assembly GCF_900177345.1 of Pseudobacteriovorax antillogorgiicola. Lineage (NCBI taxonomy): Bacteria > Pseudomonadati > Bdellovibrionota > Oligoflexia > Oligoflexales > Pseudobacteriovoracaceae > Pseudobacteriovorax > Pseudobacteriovorax antillogorgiicola. The sequence continues at coordinate 374,679 of NZ_FWZT01000004.1, read as the reverse complement.
TCTTCTAAGCCGCTCTAACTTGTGACCATTGCCATCAAACTCTCCGGTATACGCCGTCGTTTTTCCTGCAAGTTTTGTTGCTTTGTAGTCACTCAGGGCGAAGTTAATGTCCGTCTGGAGAGAAACTGAGTGAGTGCAGCTCGTATCAACATCGGTACACTTGGTAAGAAAGTCATCAAATTGAGCCTTCGTGCAAAGATAGTATGGCTTTGCCGGAGTTCCATCCTGGCCATTACTAGCGGAGCCATCGTAATCATTCCCACTGAAGTTGCAGATTGCTCTTTCTACAGAAATACTATTCGAACTGGCAACGGTCTCCGATTGACCTCCCTTTCCATCTACCAATGTAAGTGAGCAGCCGACACTCGCATCAGCGTCCCCTTGTAAAACGATATAAGAGCAATTGCTTGCCGATCCGGATATGCCGGTCCAAGAACATATTGCCGACACCTCATCGCCATCAGCATCCTCAGTAGCATTGGCCGTATAAGCACAAGTGAGACTATCGCCACTGACTGCCGGTGTGGAGCCACCCGCACCCAGTTCAATGCTTACGGTCAGTGGATTATCGGGGTTTTGATTGCAAGTGTTTTCGGAAAAAGTGCTACTATCGCCGTCCCAAGGACTCCATACACCATCGGTACAAACCCTCTGCTGCACTTGCGATTCACAGGCACCCGCAACAGGTGCTTGGGCCAAGCGATAGCGAACCCTTGAATCCTGCTCTCCGTGAGAGATCCCATCGCAGGACGCCTCGGGGTAGATACTGGGGTTGGTGTCATCAGTATCATCGCCGTTATCAACGAAGGCGATGTCGGAGCTTTCAATCTCGCTGAAGCAAAGCTGAACTGCTTGACTACTATCTCCTCGCCCATCTCCATCTCCATCTGCATACATAGTCTTCTGTTCTTCACCCGCATCCTGAGGACAGATATCGACCGCATCCAAGATACCGTCTCCATCAGTATCCACCGATGAGAAATCTGAAGTTTCTGAGTTGGTCTCTTGTTCGGGGACTTCAAGGATTTCTGACTGATCGTCACTATTCTTTTTCTCGCAAGACGCGATGCTCATAATTATGAGTAAGGTTGCTAGACGCATAGGTGACTCCCATTATTCATGAGCGCTGAGGACCAATCTCTCTAGGGTCTCAATTGAAATGCGTTAGCTGTATAGGACTAATCGGCATAATCGATACTTCTCTCAAATATAGGAGAGTATTCTTGTGAATTTAGTGCTTTAGCATATCTCTTTAGCTCAGACGCTCGCTTACATCGTAAAAGACTTTGAATTCATTGAGTTTTGCCAGAAAGATCTGCAATTTGCCTTGGAAATGAGTTAAGACTGGAAGACTTCAATTGCCCTTCTGATGGATGGCGAAGTTGATAATGAAACCGTCATCCGACACCGATTCCTTACCATTGCCGGAAAGTGCAAGGGCTCCCAACAGACCACCAATGTTGATCTCAAGACGCATAATCTGAATTGAAAAATCGATCCCATATCGAACTTCGGGTTGACTGTGCCAGAACAATTCGATGTCGTTCTGAAGTTCTGTTTTATTGATACTATTGCCAGCTTCCTCCTCTGCGGTAGCATCAATCGCAGAAGTGTCAGTATAACGATAGTCTGCCCAAGGAATGATGGCAAATCGTCGCAAAATTTTAAACTTCAGATTCAACCCCGCATTGAGTTCGTTGACATTGTAGCGGTAGATTTGATCGCTAAAACTGCTGCTTGGGCTATTGTAGCTTGCTGTCGTCGCACCGACAGTATGTTTGGCGTTGATGCTTCGCCCGCCTAGTATCACGGTTGCCCTTAAACCTTTGCTGATTTTGGGGTAAGGAATAAAGTAGGCGAGAAGACCCACATCACCATAAGCTAACTTGGATTCCTGAGCAATAAATGTCGAGTTCCCACCGTAGTTTACATTGTACTCATAGGCAGCCTTCTTCTCACCACGGCCTACAGAAAAGCCCAAGCCGATATTCTTAAGCGATACGGCAAGATGTGGGGCTACGCTCCAGCCGGAAATCTTCAAGCTGGCATCAACCCCTTCTTGTTCCTGATAGCTAGGATCTTCGGTATCTGCTGTGATCGTATAATCAGGCCACTCAAAACCCAATGCATAGGTAATTTGATTCTGATCGGGACTGATATGGGTTAAAGGTGCAGAACCATAAAGCGCTTGATTCTTGTTGTTTTCTACGAACTGTGCCCGTAGGCCCTCATTAGAGCGCAAGGAATCCTGAGCGTAGCAAGGCTGATAACAAGCCAGTAGAAAACTAAGAATGAACAACAATAACTTCATGGTAAGAATGTCTAGTAGTTAGGCCTATGGTGACCATCGGAATCTCCACCCAACAGTTAAAGAAATCAGCCACTTTTTCTTTGACTGCAGATATTTCCTATCTAATGCTTCCCCTATCCGTCGATCAGAGAATAGCCTAAAACCCAAAATGGAAACCGATGCTTCAAGCATTTTTGATAATTTTTTCGTGTCTTTACAGCACTCTAGTGACAGCTGATCCTGTACTGATCGATCGCAATATTCAGCACATCGATTTAGATGAGAGAATGAGATTTTTTATCGACGATCATCAGCCTCCCCTCCCTTTCGACACTATCGCTAACTCGCCAACTCTGTTCAAAGACATTAAAACTCGCAGCACTCGGTTTCTGCCTAGCTCCTTACCACATTGGGGCCAGGTTGAAATTATCAACAGGGAGTCAATTCCTACGAAAGTGATTCTCCATGCTCACTACGCACCGACGCAGAAGATTTCCGTCTACATGATGACTGCTACTTCTACTCAGGCATTTAAATTTGGCCCCTGGAACAAGCCCCATAGTAAGTCTATGAAAAGCCGTTTACCGGCAATTTCTCTTGCCATTCCCCCCGGAAAAACTACGATGTTTATCAAAGTTGAAACCCAAACATCTGTTCAAATGGACTTTACCATCAGCAAGCCGAAATCGTTTTGGGTTCGCATGAACTCTAGCGGTATCATCGTCAATGTCTGGTATGGAGTTTTTATTGGCCTCTTCTTTTATCACATCTTCCTGTTTTCACTCAATCCCAAGCGTGTCTTTTTCTACTACACAGCACTCCTCTTTTTCTATGGCATGGCACAATCATATCTACACGGTACGGCCTATCAAATATTTTCTAATACCAACCCTGAGTGGATAGCCAAGCTCTACCTGTCGTTTCTCATTTTGGCACTACTAAGTTCAGCTCAGTTTACACGATACTTTCTTGCAAGTGACAAACGCATACCAATAATGAGCCTTTTTCTAAATACTGCTTGTGTGATGTGCATTCCAGCTCTGATCTTTACGTGGATCGATTATCAATGGGGAAGATTTCTTCTTACAATTCTTGCTGTTTTGGTAAGTGCATCCATCAGCCTCACAGCACTCATTAGTCTCTTCAATCAGTATATTCCAGCGTATTTTTTTAGTATTGGCTGGATATTCTATATCTCAGGAAATTTAATACAGGTGTCTGTTATTGCTGGTTGGATTCCCAGCAGTGTATTTACCGAGTATGCTAGTTTACTGGGATCAGGTATCGAAGTCATCATTCTGTCTTTAGCTGTCGGCTACAAGCTTCGTCTTGCGGAGTCCCTCCAGCGCAAGGCGGAATTTGAAAATACTCTCATCCAAAGAGATCTCAATGCGGCTAGGGAAGTTCAAAAATCCTTCGCTAAAAAAGTTCCAAATATTGAAAACTATCTTATTGAGTCTCACTACCAGCCTGCAATCCAGATCGGTGGAGACTGGTATTCGTTCCATCACGACCCGATCAATCACCTGGCCTTTTTCTACATTGGCGACGTTACGGGCCATGGCCTTGCCTCAGCGATGGTCACTGGTTCCGTCGCAGGAAGCATTCAGTCTTCGACAATACTTTCTCAAGGTAAAGAAAAGCTTGATCCAACCAGCCACTTAAAACTATTGGCTAGTACTGCAAACAAAACGGTTCTGGCTATGGCTCAAGAAAGTCGTCGTTGGATGACGATGAACTTCATTTGCATCGACTACCAGAAAAACCACTTATATTTTCTCAATGCCGGCCACCCTTTCCCTCTTATGAAGAGTCGTGATCGTGTTACACCTCTCGTAGCACGGGGCTCCCCTCTCGGCGTTGCTATTGATTCAACTTGGGACGTCCTTGAATTAGACATAGAGGCAGGAGACAGAATTCTTATCTATACGGATGGATTGATTGAGAACCTGGATCGACGGGGCAGTTCAACGAGTATAAGGCAGCTCATTAGAGTTGTCGAAAGTCTAAAAGACAGCCACGAACTGAAGGCAGCCTTGCTCAATATCGTACAAGATTTTGCTAAAACTGAAGACACGGATGACTCAGCTTTTATCATTCTCGATCGGGTTTCATAGGTAATTTTACCTGTGCAACACCTTTTCAAAATAAGCCGCTTACTTTGTGCTTGCTCGAATCGAGATTAATAGATTTGATGATAAAATATTTTTTACCGCATATTATCTGCTACTTACCATCATTTTTGGAGTTTTCCTAAACTCTCTTCTCAGCCAGCCGTTGAGCTGCGTAAGCCGACTCATTTAGGGGTGAGCAGTGTTGAAGGAGGGATACATGAGCAACAACAGTAGTTCAGCAGAAGACCTGACCACAAAATCAGACTCACATGCTTCTGACGAGCAGAATCTTATAGCCCAGAATTTACGTGCAAGTCACAAAATTTTAGAAGCTCTTTCGCAATCGAAGGAAGAAACTGAACTTATCATCGATCGCCTTCACGAGATGTTCTTCATCATCGATCACTCGGGCCATGTACTGAAGGCAAACCTAAGCGCCAGTCGAATTTTTGGAATACCTGAAGAAAAGTGGCTGAGATTCGACTTTGCGACTCTTTTTACCTCAGAGATTCGCAAGATCTTCTGGTCCAAACTCAACGAAGTTGATCAGGATGATTGGGATGCGAATAGTGTTATCAATTTTGAGTTACCTATAAAGATTGGTAACGTGACACAGGACTACCATTGGTCAATCAATAAACTTAGTAGCCGGTCCCGCGATGGGAAGCACCTCTTTTCAATCGTAGCCAGTGACATTACCGAAATTCGACAGCTAGAACGACAGCTCTCTCAGATTTTTTCTGCGGTGCCTCTTGGTATCTTTATTCTTGATGAAGAAGGCTATATTGTAGGGCCTTACTCGGCATTCACAAGACACATCTTCGGGTTGCACAACTTGGAGCAAAATAGTGTTTTCAAAATTCTCTTCGAAGATAACGTTGAGAACCTGACACCCGTACAAAGAGACGGTGTCGCTGAAATGAAGCTTTGCATCGGTGAAGAGGAGATGTGGTTTCAGTTTGCGAAAGAACGATTTCCTAAAGAAGTAAAATTTGAACGAGGTGGAGATATTCTCTACTTGGGGACTCAGTTTCATGCCATTGCCAAAGAAGGTAAGGTGACTAATATCCTTGTCGTCATATCAGACATCACGGAAGTCGTTAAGATGCGCATGGAAAATATGGACGAGAATAAGCAACTTCAAAAAAAGGTTCGCTACTATATGTGTATCGAGAAGGCACCTGTAACGACACTTGAATCGATCATGCAGGACTATCCACGATACGAAAAGCAGCTTTATCATGGAATTGCGACCACAAACATCAAAGATATAAAATTCGCCCTGCATAGCATCAAATCCCTTTTCCGTGCCGTCGACATCAACAATCTGACTGAAATGATTCACGGCTGGGAAATAAACTTGGAAGATAACATGATGAGTTCACAAGAACTCGATGCTTTCCTTCATGTGATCGGTAAAAACCTCGCTGGTGAATGGCGCGAGATATCAGGGATGATAACCCTAGCTCTTGATAATCACTCGATCGACCCTAAAGAAACCGACCGGCTAGCGGAACAAAAAACTGACACCTATAACCTGCTAGAAACATTGAATTTGAAAGCTGATTTAAAAGAACAAATTGTAAATTCTATCGAGAAAATAGGCTTTCATCGCTGTAAAGATTTGGAAGAGTTTCTCAAGTCCTATGCTGAAAAAACTGCTACAAATCTATATAAGGACGTTGATATTATCTTCGACTGGAAGGATATTACCTACAGCCCTCATCTAGAGCACTTCTTCCGTGAGTCGTTCATGCACCTTATCACCAACGTTATCGATCATGGCTTACCTGAAAAGGAGAAAGCTAAGGAACGAGGAAAGATCAATGTCAAGGCTTGGTCGGATGGTCGAAAGATCAACCTCCGCATTGAAGATAACGGTTTAGGCTTCGACCTACTCAAAATCCATAGTAAAGCAATCCAGATGAATGTAACCGATAAGCCTCTTACGGACCTGAGTGAAGAAGAGGTCCTGAAGTTCCTACTACTACCGAGCTTTAGTACCAAGGAGGTTGCTACAATTCACAGTGGTCGAGGAGTAGGTTTATCGACCATTCATGAACGAGTTATCGAACTCGGTGGCGAAGGACTTCGAATCTACAATCACGAAAATGGCGCCGGCTTCGAATTTTCAATCAAAAACTTTGAGGAGGTGGCAGCATGAGCCTTCAAGTTCAGCAAGTTGATATCAATGAGGCCCACGAGCCATCTCCAGCTCTCAAAAGTCTCTTTTCGATCGTCGAAAGTGTCTCTAAAGACAAACTAGATGTTTCGACCCGTAGCAAAGTCGATATCAAAGTGGAGCCCCACGAAGTGGAGTCTATGGTATTTGGCAAATGGATGGCGATGATTTTGCTATGTGGCCCGGACCTTGAGGTCACCTTCAAGCTTCATTATGATCTGCCGATAGCTATCAAGATTTTAGAATCCTGCCTCCCTAAAGGACTCAGTAATGACCCTCAAGGGAAAGTATCAGATTTTTTTCAAGAGCTTTGTAATACCTGCGCAGGGGAAGTGAAAGCCATTCTAGATAAACAGAAGATTGTGGTAGGGCTTAGCTTGCCACTAAGTTTACGCGGCTCCGATGAAATCATGTTTTCCCAGAGAAAGAACTATCACCATCAGTCGAACTATTGGTTGCTAGCCACAGATCAGGGTAACCTCGTCTGCTCGACTCATATCGACATTGTTCGACCTGAAAGGGTTGCTCATATTGAAGTTCCTAAAGAACCGATTAAAACCAAGAAGCGCAAGATCGCATTTCTCTAGAAGGGAGAGGATACACCATGGCAAAGATTTTGATCGTCGACGATTCGGAAACACTACGGGATCAGCTTCGAGACGTCATTGAAAAAGCAGGGCATCAAGTTGTAGAGGGGCATCATGGCCGTCACGGTTGTGAAGTTGCGGAAGCCAATCAAGATATTGACCTGATCATCAGCGATTTCAATATGCCGGAACTAGATGGCATTTCCATGATAAAGAGGATCAAAGAGCAGGCTCAGTTTAAAGAAACTCCAGCCTTTATGCTAACAACTGAGTCAACGAAAGAACTGATGCAACAGGGCAAGGAAGCTGGTGTGATGGCTTGGATTGTGAAGCCTTTTGATGAGGAAGAAATAATCGAAGCAATTGACGCTGTGTTAGAAGATGCAGCTTAGGCTGCATGCCGAGCACTTTCTGGATTGCGAGCAGATAGATGGGAAAATGGATTCATGAAGACGCCAAAAAAAAGTATATCAGGTAGATTACAAGCCGTTATTCTTTCCGTTATCTTTGGAAGTATTACACTTTTTGCAGCAGCGATAGGAATATACACAACCCAGGAAGTTAATGAAAATATCCAGCAGAAAAGTGAGAATGTCCGTGGGTTAGCCAAACTAGCTCTCACTGACCCCATTTGGAACTACAACAACGAAGCTATAGAGCTTCTATCCGAGGCGATAGTTCAGGACCCAGATGTGGTTGGCTTTCTTGTCCGAGATAAGGACGGAACAGAACAGTATAAGAGAACGACAGATGGATTCTCCAATGAGATTGAGGATTATCGATCTGGAAGCAGTTACATTGTTAGCGACGCTGATCTTGTTAAAGAAGGGGAAATGATTGGAACGATCGTGGTTGTCGTCTCCAAGGCCCGCCCCATTCAATCCATAAAATTCACATTGATGGGAGTCACTGTTCTCGCCCTATTCCTGTTGATTTTCGTTGGAGCCACCCTTAATATTTCAATACGAAATCTTATAAAAAAGCCCATTGATGCCCTTCAACAAAATTCCGTCAAGCTTGCTGAAGGAGACTGGGATGTAGAGATCGATACAAGCCGTGAGGATGAGTTAGGAGTCTTGGCTTCTGGCTTCGACTATATGCGCGATAAGATAAAAGCTTTTACCAATAACTTACAAGAGATGATCGAAGAAAAAACAGAAGATATCTCATCCATGTTAAAAAACATCGAGCAAGGTATATTCACCATTACTAAAGACTACAAAGTTCACCCAGAGTACTCTGCTTTTCTTGAGAATATATTTCTTGACAAAGATATCGCAGACAAACCGTTTGAAGAATTTCTATTCCAAAGGTCCTCCTCCATGGGCAGCGAGGAAATTGATTGTGCAAAAAGCGCGATTATTGCATCACTAGGCAATAAGAGCGTCGCTTTCAAACTCAACCATAAACATCTTCCTGATGAGTTTCAAATCGAGATAGACGGCCAAACTAAATTTTTAGAGCTCGATTGGTGTCCGATCCTAAAGCACCAGAAGATCGAGAAAATGATGGTTACCGTACGTGACGTCACAGAACTAAAGAAACTCCAAGCAGCATCCCTAGAAAAATCTAGGGAACTCGAAATAATCCAGCAAATTGTCCAACTTGATGTTGGAAAGTTCCAAGAGGTAATTGGTAAATCTCGGGTCTTGCTCGACGAATGTGTGACACGACTTACCAAAGGGTCTTTTGATGAGGATGACATTGCCATACTCTTTCGAAATTTGCACACTGCCAAGGGGATATTGCGAACGTATGGCTTTAAAATCGTCAGCAGCACCGTTCACGAAGTTGAGGAAAGGTTCCTAGAAATCAAGAATAGTCCAAAAACAGACTTTTCAAAAGACGTGTTGAGCCAACTCCACGATTCCACCCAAACAATCTTAAACACTTTGGATGAGTATCAGACGATCAACGATGAGAAACTAGGGCGTAAGGAAGGTCCGGGCCAAATTTCTGATGAAGACATGGCCGAAGTCAAAAAAATCATTGATCAGTTCCTCATAGACACCAAGCAAGCTGAGTCAATGCTTTATGAAATGTCAAATTTACTTACCAGCCGAAACCACCGAACTCTCCAAGATCATCTTCACGAGATTATAGAAAGAGTCTCGGAAGTTGCTCCTGAACTTGGAAAGATCCCACTGAGTTTCGAGTACTCGGGGCAAGACATGATCGTGTCTGGAGACGACTGGGATAAACTAGACGGCGCTTTCACACACATGATTCGCAACTCCATGGATCACGGAGTCGAAACTCCAGAAGCGCGAGAAAAGCTAGGTAAAAGCCCTGAAGGTCGGATCTATCTTCATTCGAAAATCAACAATGATACGTTAGAAGTCACTTTACGAGACGACGGTCGAGGCCTCAATTTGAAGAAGTTGCGCGAGATCGGTAATCTTCCTCAGGATGCTCCCCTAGAGCAGGCCGTCGAAGTTATCTTCAAACCCCATATGAGCACAGCGGAGCGGGTTTCAGACATTTCTGGTCGCGGTGTAGGAATGGATGCAGTGAAGTATACCATCGAAAACGATCTAGGTGGCCGAATCATTGTTGAGCAACTGTCGAAGGAAAAAGAAGGCTTTGCTGCCATTCAATTCAAGATTCAGATTCCTCTCACCAGCTTGAAGAAAACTCCAGAAACGGTGCTCCAAGCAGGATAGATCGGGAGGCAAACCTAGAAGATCTTCTCGGTCAAAAAATCATGGCATTTATCTGGTTGCATGTTCATGGAAATGCACTAACCTATAAGCTAATTATCACAAATTAGAGCTTAATAAGGAGCTAGCGGTGAAATTAGCCTTTGTCGCCATGGCACTAGCATTGTTAACCAGTCCCGTCCAAGGTGCTGATAGTAGCAGTGGCTGCGGCCCTGGTTGGTACATCCTCAAAAAAAATAGTTTGCTTTCATCTGCCGCTCGGTGGGTGACTAACGGTGTCTTGCTCCCCATTTCAACGTTAGGGATGACCCTAGGCACCTCGAACTGTGCAAAGCATTCAATCGTGAAAGCTGAAAAGGAAAGTATCATGTATGCTGAGCACAATCTTTATCAGCTGAAGCAAGACATTGCGCGGGGTCAGGGAGAGTACCTGAATTCCTATCTAGGTACGTTCGGCTGTAACTTCTTGAGCAGCCCTAGGATCAAAGCTCACCTCAGAGCTCATTTTACGACACTCTTTAATGGCCAGGATACACCTATGGCAGTAGTAGGTAGCACCGAGCGACTTCTCAATCAACTACCCATAGCTGTTGAAACGTGTCAAGCTTAGCGCCTTCTAGATACAACTATCTCTTGTGGCTTCTTCTGAGGGTACTTATATCAGAAGAAGCCTTCGCCGATTCCAGACTCACCGCCCTCGACCCACAGTGGCTAAGACTTTTGCATTATCAGAAGTCGTTGTTTGGGTACGAAAGTACCATAGACCACCCATCGTTCTTCTTTCACCCAGAGGGCAATAGTGATCCAGTCGCGGAAAAAGCTGCTACAATTCAATTTATGAACTCCGGAAAGAAACTTCGCCATAAAGGTCAATATATTGATCCTATATGCCTATTCCCAGCCCGATACCGTTTCCTAGAGAAGTTCATTCGCAGGAAGAAACCACATTGCGAGGGAATCGCACACTGGCGAACAAAGCTTGCCTTAGAAAGTATTAGCCTTGTCTATGCCTCGGCCTACGAAAATAATCCATCATCGCTTTTTGGTCATACTTTCATAAAACTAAATCTGAAACGACAGCAAGGGTATGACTACCTAAATTACGGACTATCGTTTGCAGCGGCACTCGACCCTAACGACGGCCTGCTATACATAGTGAAAGGCATGGTCGGAGGCTACTACGGAGTCTTTAGTCTAGAACCCTACTATAAGATGGTTAACGAATATAACCTGAGTGAAAATCGTAGCCTTTGGGAGTATGAAATTAGCTTATCTGAGCCTCAGCGTCTTCTATTCATCGAACATATTTGGGAACTCTATCAAACTGCGCTGATTGACTACTATTTCATCGATGACAACTGTGCCTCTATTTTGCTAGAGATTATCGATGTTCTCTTTCCAAACGCGATGCTAGCTGACAAAACAGGTGTTTTTGTATCTCCACACCAGATCGTATCAATTCTCGTCGAAAATATCTCATTAACCAGTATTAAGTATAAGCCCTCATTGCGTGATCAAGTGCTCTACAAAATCTCGCACCTACCTAATAGTCAAGTAAGATCATTGGTAGCATCGATAGATCAACTCAACATGCAGAACGATCAGATCGCAAGCCCTGCTTATCTGGATGCCCAGCTGGATTTGATTACTTACAAGAAAAGAATATCGTCTTGGGACGAACAACAGAAGATTATCGATTTCGAGAATCAGGTACTTCTTAAAGTTGCTAGCATCGATCAACCAGTCCCTTCAAAGGCTCTACGCTCTGCGAGCAACGATCCTAGCTTAGGACACAAAGTTAGAAAAGTTCGACTTGGATTAAGTATGCAAGGAGATCGATGGGGTCCCGAGTTTCGATTTAAGTATGGTTTTCACGACATTCTAGATTCCTATAAAGGCTTTGAGCCTCACTATCAAGTGAACTATCTGGACATCAAGGCCTTCTATCATAGCAATTTCAATTACGATGCTAGTCTCATCCATATTCTTGCCCTAAATGAAGATACAGCATTTGACACAGCTTGGGCTTGGGAAGCCGGAGGAGGCGTTTATCGCCCCGATGGCCTTGCTTATGATGCTGCCTACTTTACAGGTGGCATTGGTAAGGCCCAGTCATGGGCTTGGCATGGTCAATGGACGGTCTTTGGCCTTCTTTCTGCAGACTTAAGCTATGGTAGCTCGGAATGGCTAGCGCCGTTATATATGAAGCTTGGAGTTCTGAGCCGATGGAATCATCGAATCCGAAGCCTTTTTCAGTCGCACTTTAGACTGTTTAGTTTGGGAAATTCTCCAACTGATAGAGACGACAAAACGACCATAAGCATGGAAACCAGGCTTGAACTAGACGAATCCAGACAGATACGAATCGCCCTACAGCGAAGTAGATATGAATCTAACATTAGTTTTGGAATAGCCAAGTTCTTTTGAATCTCTGAATTATTCCTCTGCGGCAACCAGGTCACTGGAAACTGCAAAGGGTGCGAGGAAGTCTTGACGAACAAGATCAAGTGTTATGAGCACTTCAGCTGGCAGCAGTGGAAAAGCAAAACCGATTGCATCAGCAGTTGCGAAACCTAGATCAAGCCTTGGAATTGCCACAGGATCTTCATGAAACATCACTTCCATTAGTTTGAAGTTAAAGCCGTCGAACGGTGAAATACCGGAAAAACCTCGGGCATTACATGAAACATGACGAACTTTTCTCAACTCACCCAACCCTTCTACAGTTTTTGCTGCACTTAAGTTCAAAACTGAAAACTCGTAAGATCCTTGCGCGCTTTCACCTTGGGGCGTTTTTAGAGTTAAACTCCTCAGTTCTGAAAACCCAGTATAAAATTCCTCATCAGGAAAAAAGGGTTTGATAAATACTGGTCTCGGAGGATCATAACTCGCCCCCATAAATTTTGAGATGCGAATCAGCCCATCTACATATAAGACGTCCTTCAAGCCTATTCCTAGGCCATCGATACCATTTAACGCGGTTTCAGAATTAATTAGCCCTGAAAGATCGATCCCTAGACAGTTCAAACTCAAGTTGGTACTTGGCTCAAAATTGTCCAAGAACATTACATCAAGAGATCCACTGCAGGTGGGGATTTCAGTCCCAAGTCTATTCAATACATCGTCCATAAAGGTCACTGACAGGTTATACGCCATGGTCAGAGCGGGGATAGGCTGAATTTTCTCAGGCTCCTCATCATCTGCTAAGTCTGGCTCTGAAGTAGTTGAAAGACCTTGAGCCCTTCCTGTTACTTGCTGTTGCGTAGGGCCTTCAGTAACTAGCACTTCATTACCACAAGCGCATAAAAACATGGCAAACCATACGCCAAAGAGTTTTTTTAATTGCATAATATCCTCACAGTAGCAAACATGATCAAACCAATTTAAAATCTATATGTAATATCAAGGGGAACAGAAAAGGATTTCTGATAGTAAGCTCCGGGTTGATCGCCTTCGTCATCAACTCCTAGGCTCGCCTCCTTGTAGACTAGGCCACTACTTATAATAAAACTATAGAAGCTTTTACCTTTGGCCTTCTTGCCTTTCTTACCCTTTACTCTCACCCTACCTAGTCTCACTTGCCCACCAACTGAAAGCTGGTGGAAGGGGGTTAGATCACTCCCAAATGCAACTAGTTGGATCATCTCAAATGTTCCGAATCCAGCTTTGCTGTCAGGTCCCGATCCACCTGAACCGACGCTCGCAGGTTCATACCGATACCCAGATAGCAGTGATAGCCTTCTACTAAATTTTTCTTGGAGACCGGCCCGAAAAGATATTGTTGTATAGTTATCTTTTGGCTTTAACGTTCCAGACGCAAGAGAAACGGTTTCCTCCTCCTTGGCTCTTTTATAGTAGCTATCAAGCCACAGGCTCCGACTCTTATTTCGATATTCAATACCAACAGCAAAGCTATCTGTTGGATTCTGTAGTTCATAGTTTGTCTCACCACTAGGGGATGGTACCAGATCCGTTTTGATGTCAGTAAAACCCATCGAAAAAAGATCGAAAACTAAGCCCAGACTGAAACTCGAACTGAAATCATATCTCATTCCCATTGATATATTACCTATGGCGATCTCTTGATCTAAACTTAGAAAGGAAATCTGGCTCGCAGACTCTATGACGTCCGCCTCAGCAGCCAGAGATAGATACCTAATCGAACTACCGATAGAGAAAGATTTACCAAATCGCTTGCCTATCTTTCCTGCAAGATAGCCATTTAACTTTAGATTTTTTACCTTGATATCCACATAGTTTTGAGATTCAAGAGCAACCAAAGGAATATTCCTCAGGGTTAGGCTAGAGCCAATAGCTACTGGAGGAACGAAAACGAATGTATAAGCAAGTTTATACTCAGGATGAGAAAGAGTTGCACTCACGGGAGTTCCCGATTGAAATGCACTAAGTTTAGTATTTATAAACGACCCTTTCTGCTTTTTTACGATTGGATCAAGCCCTCGATACTGAATCGCTAGGGTATCTTCAGAGTAAATCAAAAGTTTAAAATCTAGGTAATTGAGGGAGGAAAAACCCAAGTTAGCAGGATTCAAATTAAATCCATCAATGGTTGATTGACTTAATCCGGCATCTCCTATCAGAACACCGCCATCACTCTTTGATGAATATAAGATCAGGGCTATCGTTACAAAAAGAGTCGCCTTATGGATCGACATTGCTAACATGCTATTGACTCAATTCTAAGGAGAGTGTTGAGTCTTCTGCCGGCTCGATGAAAACTTGATCAAAGACAAACTCTAGACCGAGAGATAAAATTTGGTCGAGCTGCTCCTGCAAAACAGCCGTCAGACCAATATTGATCATTTCAATTCCTGCATAAACATCAACATAAATATCCCCTGCATGGGGAACGAGGAAGAAGGAAAGGTCTAGATCCTTGAATGCTGACTCTTCAGATGATCGAGTGGTATTAACAATCGCAACAATCCTTCGATCAAAAATGCCAACGGTTATTTTGATATCCATATCCACATCGATAATGCCTTTGATATCAATTGCCAGTTCGAAGTCAATGAGTAGGTCGTCAAAATCAACTTCAGGTATCGATAGAAAGCTTATATTGACCTCTACCAAGTTGTTAAGTGATTGAGTTTCACCAAAGTCTAGGGAATCACCGGCTTGAATTCCGGAAACACTCTCTACGCTGTTATTATTCAAGTCTTTCAAAATTCGCCCGAAGAAACCTATTAAACTCGTCCCTAGCCAGACCTGACCACGGGATGCAAGCTGCATCGTCTCTTCTTGAACAATGGGATCCGAGCCTTTGAACCTAACCGTTTGTCCAGATTGATAATCAGTGGCATAAAGACCAGAGTCATCGCAACGGCTATCGCTGATGGATTGCGAAAGATCGTCTCCTCTTGCCTCTAAAGCCAAGCAAAGACTTTTTACTTTTTCATTGAGGGTGCGAGGCTCAGCTAACATTTCTCCTACAGAGCTAGCAGTTCGAGTTGGCGCTCCGCATGACATCTGAAGGCCGATAATAATACCAAGCATAGTATAGTTATACATAACAGCAATTCCGCATCTGGTCTAAATATTCTTACAACACTGGTGCAAGAGGCATTCCTTAAGAATGTGATGAACAGAAAAGCGGGAAGGGTAATTGGTTTTATTGTTAAAACTCATAATTCTCTCAAAATTAGGTCACAAAATTGAGACTCTCATCCAAAATAATTTTTTGGATAAGCAGCGGAACTTATGAACTTATGCGACCTTCAGCTTCGAACAAATCCAGCCCGACATGTTACGATCCCAGAGAGTAAAAGATTAAAAAAATACTTTCAGCTGGTTAATTCATGGCAACGATTTCTAAGTGCCACGGCATCTGTACAGAACACCTTAGAAATCGTGGCTAAATTTATGGTAGCGGTTCTTGCATTCTTAAAGTCAAACTTTGCTGAGGGTCTCAATGAACTATATAGTCCTAACTGTATTGGCACTACTGTTTCTAGCTTGCGAAAGCGAACGTAACTTTATTTCTGAAAATACAGAGCAACGATCCAATGCATCTGGTGCAACTCCTGATTTTGAAATTTCTGAAAGGATCAAACTCATTGCCGATGCCAGCTATGACCTAACACTCTCCGATCAAGACGGTGGAAATTACTGCACTGGCAAAGTGCGGCTTCAGATTTTGTCTAATATCGATCTAAACTTTGAAACGTCTCAGCTAGACTGCCTGGGGTTAAGCTTCGATTTCTCTCGGATTCTAAATAGCGACCTACTGGGGAGTAGTTTGAGCACCGAGGAAGATACTGACGGAAACCTTCTCGAAGGTTTGAGCCATGATGGCGATATGCTATACATTGGTCAGGCTGGGAGTGTGAGCTATAACCCGCCACGCCCCGTACTTCTAGGCCCGTTAATCGTAAAAGCGGAAAAATATGCGGGATACTACAATCAAATAGAATCTACTATGGAGTGGACAGATGAACTCGAAAACATCCAAAGCTCCCGTGGAGTCTTCGAGGTCGAAGTCAATCAAGCTGATTTTTCATTTGATACTCCTCAGGAAGCACTTCCCCATGTTATTAATTGGCAGATAACCAGTACAGGCTTTAGCCCTGAAGCTGTTCTAGAAGGAATCATATTTCAAAAAATCGAGTGGTGGTGGAGTACTAGCCCCTTGATGATTCCCCAAATATCAATAACAACAAATCCCCTTGTCTTTCTTGGAGAAGATGCGGAAGGAATCAGCAACCTGGTAGGCGATTTGACATTAACTCTTTCAGTAGAAGATTTTTCCTTCCCTAGCGACTAATCACTGACATAAAAGATTGAAAATCAGCACATTACAGATCAATTGTAGAACCTTCTTTCGCGAGCAGATGGTGGGTCCCATAGTGTCCGCGCCCTCATAGACCCTCACACCATCTATAATCCGCAATAGAAAGAAATAAGCGACGCCCAACCACATTTCAAACAATAATATTCATAATTTACAGACAATCTAACAATGGTAGCCGATCAATAGACAGACATCCGGAATGGGCTAAGTAGCAAATATTTGTGACCTTATACTTTGGCCCTAAGTTTGCTTCTCCTCAACTATTAGTTCTAATCAAGCACTCTTGGGAATCCCTTGGTGACCTGATTCCAATTGAGCAAAACTAACAAGAGAGGTAGCCATGAAACAACACCTTGTCGTTGGTCTAATGACCTTCGCCAGCATTTCTTGTACGGCGAAGTCGAATACCCAAGAAGCAAATCGCACAAAATCTAAAGGGGCTCAATTCGCAGCCAAGGCGGTAATATCTTCAGCATCCATTCAACCAAGTTTAGAAAACCTGTGTATGGGTCTTACCGAACTTTTGAACAAGACCAAACAAGACTTTGCCAATGAGGTTGCCATACTTTGCCCTAACGGCCTTCCATCAGAAGATCTTCAGAGGATGATGGACAACCCATATCAAGGTAGCGGAAACGTTGACAACTTCATTAGGAATCTCGATCGAGACGACCTTAACAACGATGAGATGCAGGTAAAGTTTTATTATGGGATTAAGATGACGAAGGATATTGTTAAAACCGTCATCAAAGAAGAGCCTATTGCAGTCCTACCCTACAATGGTAGTGTTCTTAAGATCCAAAATGCCTTTATGGAACCACCAAAAAATTTAGGTGACTCGAACTCAGCTTTCCTCGTCCAGCAGTTCATCGATGTCAATAACGAGCGCCGGGATGTGAAATTCAATGACACATCTCTCCATGACCTTAAAGTCTATCAGCTATTTCCTGACAATTTTAACTTCTTCTTAGCTGCACGAACCCAAGTCGAGGTTACTGAACAATTCAAAAGATCAGTTGTTCTTAAAGCATTTCTAACAGACCCGCAGAACCCAAACATGGTCTATGGCTTCAATCTTGTGAATATGGTTATGAATGATCGTGGTGGTGGTAATGTTGAAGATGGCCAGAGAGATGAATTCATGCAGTTCTTCGAGATATCGATTCGCGAGTCTTATCAGGAGCACATGAAAGACGCAGCGCAGTAATCTTTACTTAGCTTTTAAGGCTAGGTGGTTCTGAAGCCACCCGGCCTTGAGCCATTCCGAGAACGCCTCCTTAGCAACCCTCAACTCTCTCTGAGAAGACTAAAGAATCTTTTAAATAAATCATGATAATATTACTAATTTATATTTTAAGATATATATAGTATTAAAATATTGGATTATCAAAAAAATCTATTTCTATTCTTTTAGAATCATCGCAATTCAAAGCTAAAACTAGTGATAATACTCAGGCTATATGTTAGCACTAACGGTAGATAAGTACGGACTTTAACATTTCCAACCTGATTGCTATAACACTGCAAACAAAACTTCACTATCAGGAGACAAACCCTTGAAGATCTATGCAAGAGGGCGGAAACAGAAAAGTTGGGCCATCATTCTCTTTAGCGGAGCACTAAGCTTGCCTGCAGTGGGGCAAAACTCTGTAGAAAAGATGGAAGTCACAGGATCGCGTTTGAAGCGAACGGACGTTGAAGGAGTCTCATCAGTCATTCAGATTGATCAGCAAACCATAAAGCAGAGCGGCATGTCTACCGTGAGCGAATTGATCAAAAACATGGCGATCTCTTCCGAAGGCTCTTATTCATCGGCCACAGTCAACGAAAACAATGTTTCTGTGACCAAGGTTAACCTTCGTGGCTTGGGAGCAGAAAACACGCTTATCCTCCTCGACGGTCAACGGATTCCAGATGAGTCTGGGGAAGGCGTTATCGACTTGTCAACCATTCCTATGGCTGCAATTGAACGAATCGAGATTTTAAAAGATAGTGCATCTGCAATTTACGGTTCGGATGCAACGGGTGGGGTGATTAACATCATCACTAAGAAAGATATGGAAGGTAGTTCCTTCTTTGCTCGCACCAGCGTACCAGATGGTAAAGGCGGACAGGAATCGCAATTTAGCTATGTTACAGGTATCAACACAAACAACTTCCGCATGCTAACAGCATTAAGCTATCGTCAGGTGGAGCCAGTGTTTCACCGAGATCGAGAGTGGACAGAGATCGGATTAAGCTCATACTCGTTCCCAGCAAACTACGTGGAAGACGCACCAGGTGCCAGCCTTCAGAAACACCCCAACTGTGACTCTACAGCGATTCAGGTGGGCGATAACATGGTTTGTAGCTACAATTATGGTGCGACCATGGCATTTTCCCCAGAAACCACTGAGATTGGTCTGCTTAACAACCTAGAATATCGCATTAACGACAATATAAGCCTTGTATCCACTTTAAGAGCTGTTAAGAATACCAACGAATGGAATATGGCACCCAATGCTGGTGAATTTACCATCCCCCAAGAGATCGCAACTGATAAGCAAGAAGCATTCGGACTCAGCGGGATCAATAGTGATGTCAAGGTTCGCTATCGAGCCATTCCGTGGGGATTGCGCACATGGGAAGAGGAAAAAACTCTATTTGGCGGCAATCTGGGCCTACGCGGCTCACTCGGGCTCTGGGATTGGCAGGCGACAGCCGGACGAACTGTTTCGAAGAAAACCTCCATTAGCCCCAACGGCTTCTTTCTTAAGGATGGAGTCGTCCGAGCCATTTCCGAAGGCCGCTTCAACCCGTTCGAAACTGAGCTTTCTGAAGCAAGTTTAGCTGTGGTATCGGAAACGTCTTACCAGCCGTTTATCGTTACAGACACCGCTATGAGCACCTATGACATCAATGCCGCAGGAGAGCTATTGGAGCTTCCCGGAGGCAGCCTCGGTCTCGTGATCGGAGCAAATCGGATCGAACAGAACTATGCGAAAACAATCGATAAACAAACAGAGAACTTCAATACCTTCGGCGAGCCGGAAGATAAGTCGGATAGTGGCGAAAGATCGATCAATGCAGTTTATGCCGAACTTGGAATTCCCATGTTCCAATCCCTAGAGTTTCAGCTTGCCGTACGACTAGACTCCTACAGCGACTTCGGTGAAACAACCAACCCTAAATTCGGCTTTATGTATCGCCCACTCGACCGCTTCCTGGTGCGCGGTAATGTAGCAACAGGATTCAAAGCCCCAACTCTTCGAGAAATCTATCAAGGAACTCAGGTAAGACTGGTAAATTTAGCTGACAAGCAAACCTGTGGCGAACCCTGTGATACCCTGACAACTGAGGTAGAAATCGAAACTGAGGGCAATCGCGATCTTAAAGAGGAAACCTCCCTATCCTATAACCTGGGTTTCGTTACTGAGCCTATCGATGGCTTATCTTTAGGCGCAGACTATTGGTATACTAAGATCGATAATATCGTGCGTGTCATGGACCCTCAAAAACTCTTAGATGCAGTATATGGGGGAGAAAGTATTTCTGGAGTGGAAATCCAGAGAATTGGTGGCGACGAATCTGGTCAACTAGAACGTATCAAACTGCCTATCCAAAATCTTGGTGAATCTGAGGATGCGGGATTCGACTTAAATCTCGCATATCGCACGCAGCTTAGCTCATATCGCTTGAGCTACTTTAGCAACTACTCCACAAAACTCTATTCTCGGGAGCTTGACTTTCCCGGCGCTCCCCTTACCGATACCCTTGGCGAACGAGGAAAGCCTGAGTGGCGCTTTGTGAATGGAGTCAATCTCGGCATTGGCACCAGCCACATCATTGGCATTCGGAACAACCGTATTGCCAGCACCAAAACAGCCCAAGGTGACGAGAGAATTGGCGAGTTTTCTACTTACGATAGCCAATATACTTGGAATCATCCTTGGGATGGTTCGATTACCATTGGTGCTATCAATGTGCTTGATACAGACTTTCCAAGGGACAGCACGGAGCGAGTTGGGGATGACACGCGGGTCCAGGAACTCTATTCTCCTAACGGTCTTACCTATTATGCTCAGATGAACCAAATGTTTTAGCAGTAACCAGGCCCCTTCCGGGGGCCGTTCCGTCACAAAAATGACAAGGTCTTAGGTCTGATCACCACTTTCAAGCATAAGTAACTAATATCTGGTTTATAAATTAGGCCTTGGAATTGCATTTCCGCTGGTTTAGTCACTCTAGTGACCAACGAATGTGATTGTTTGGACGGATAAACCATGCGCTACCTGATTCTAGTACTGAC
The DNA here is from genome assembly GCF_900177345.1 of Pseudobacteriovorax antillogorgiicola. Lineage (NCBI taxonomy): Bacteria > Pseudomonadati > Bdellovibrionota > Oligoflexia > Oligoflexales > Pseudobacteriovoracaceae > Pseudobacteriovorax > Pseudobacteriovorax antillogorgiicola. The sequence continues at coordinate 353,747 of NZ_FWZT01000004.1, read as the reverse complement.
CTTAGCCTTATGGAACTGTACGAAACCACCTAAACTGATTGAGTCGAACCCTTCAGAATCTCTACTGGACGGCAACGTTCCTACTTCACGGCAAAACCCTATGGAACCTGAGTTTCAGCAGGAGCAAAAAGCGCCTAAGAATGATGACGATGATACCAGTCAAGAAGCTGAGGACCTTCTACCGCCCCCTGGAGAAACTAGGGAAGATTTGTGCAAGCAATGGTCTGCTGGGGAATCTCTTGGCTCTATTCAATTTATTTCAGAGGCCTCTGGCCTAGCGATATCCGCAAGCCAAGATGATATGTACTATCATATCGACGATTCAGGCAATGCGAACGCTGTTTACCGGGCTCGCCAGGATGGATCACTCAGAGATCAGGTATTTCTTGGTCAGAACACAGACTGGGAATCCCTTTCACTTGGGCCTTGCCTGGATAGTAAGCAGTGCCTTTATGTTGCAGATATCGGCGATAATATGTTCATTCGAGGGACTTATACGCTCTACAGCATTGACGAATCCCAGTTAACTAGCGGCAATGGGGTACGAACCATTCGTTTCCGTTATGAGGATGGCGCTAGCCACAATGCCGAGGGAACCGCTGTCCACCCCCAAACCGGTGACCTCTATATTTTTACCAAAGAAGATCAAACCGATGTGTTTCGCATATCTCGTCAGGACCTTGATCAAAATAGCGACATGCTAACTGCGTCCTACGTTCGATCCTTCCCGTTTCCTATTAGCACAGGAGCATCCATTTCCCCGAGTGGAGATCGGATATTAATCCTAGACTATCAAGACGTCTACGAGATTCGTATGAATCTGAGTAAGGCTGATCAGGTCGCCGAAGAATTGATACCAGGTACCAACTACCAAAGAGTGACCATTCCTGGCCAACCTCAGCAAGAGGCTGTAAGTTTTTTACCAAATGAAAACTCGTTTATCTTTAGTTCTGAACAAAGCGGCAACCAACTCTATAAAGTAAGTTGCCTCACAGATTCAAACTAGGCAGCCTATGAGGCCAGCTCTAACTATCTCCATCTGCTAGAACGACATCCGCATACCATCTGGCGAATATAGCTTGATCCGTTGCACTCAATGGCCCAAGTGGTGGCATTGATCCATCCGAGATCCGTGCGTTGATCAGTGCTGCATTAGCTTCTACATCAGCTTGATTATCGAGATTCACGCGAGGCGCTGTATTCCCGTTATGACAAGCGACGCAGTGCTGGCCAAGTAGCTTGTTGATGTGAATACCATAGGATAACGTGACTCCTTCTAGACAGAATCGTGCGATATCTTCAGCAACTGTCACCGTTGGACAAACATCCTCTTGGCGCTCGACATTATTACCTTCAAGGCTAACAGATGTAAGCTGGGGAAGTGACGCTAAGATTGTAAGTGACGATACTGCGGTCGATTCCAGAGCAACTGAATTTAAGTTCACCAAATCTTTGATGGGGCCCAGATCAGCCACGACCGAATTTGAAATATCGAGAACCTCAAGGTTTTGCAAGTTTTCGAGGCCAGCTAGTGTTGAAAGACCCGGGTTATCGCGCAACATGAGGCTCTTTAATCCTAGAAGCTGAGACAAAGGCTGAAGATCTTGGATTTGATTTTGACTAAGATCTAATGATTCGATGGCTGGAAACTCACTGAGCAGAGACAGATCGGAGAGCCCTGCACCGGCTAGGTCGAGAGTTGTGACCCGCTCGCGTACCTGAGTAAGCTGATAGCAATCATCTGCTGCCGCAGCAAGCAAAAGCCCTTCGATAATGGGGCTAGCCACTCCTTGCTGCTGTAAGCAGCTCGACAGAAAGCCTGAAGGAATATCGCTAATCGCCACGGAAAATTCGCTCACGACATCAGGGGTATCCCCAAGGGCCCGAAGTGTATAGAGGTAGCTTTGTCCCGGAGCCTTGATATGGGTATAGGGACTAGCAACTCGCTCTAGTACGATCGCTTCATCAATGCTAACGCTCTCTGGGGCTGAGATGTAAAGATCGTAACGACTCGCCCCCTCGATAGCGTCCCAAGATATCTCATTGGTATCCTGATTCATTGTGATCCGCAGCACCGGCGTCGCTAAACTAGGAGTCACGCTGTCTAGCGAAGCTTGTGCCCCGCCATCGCCGCCACTGTCATTCTTGGGGCTACACCCCAATCCAAGTAAACCTAACGCAAACGTAAGAAGAATTTGAACGATGATGGCATCGCCATTGGTAAGCTTTTCCATGGGTCCCCTCTTGATCCCGTTTTGATGGGCGAGGCTTCGGATTGGGAATCACCTTCCTTTAGTCTTCTGATGTAAAGCGTCGGTATAGCTATCATTTAATAGCTATTGGCAAATCAGCAACGTTACCCTTGGTAAAAGAGAGTTCCCTATTCCGGCCTCGTTTCCAAAAATGATTGCCGACCCTTCCAATGATTCAACCATGCTTCCAAATCTGGCAAATCCTTACGCCATTGAATTTCTGGATGTCGGAAGTCCAGGTACTCAAGCGCACAGACAAGGCTCACACTAGCCAGGCTCATTCCCTCGCTGAGGTAGCTCTCATAGCGCTGCCAAATCCACGCCAACCCTCTTGGAATTGCGTGCTTGTATCGCTCAATCCAGTAGTCATAGACAATCTCTTCTGGCCTGCGCTTTTCAATGATCATCGTAACAGACTGATCGAGGATGCCTTGGATGGAGGCTTCAAGCTGCTTGTGATCCCAAGTCTTTGCTTGCCAATGGCGATCGTTATATTTTTCGTCAAGATAGTAGCCAATCAAGCCGCTATCGAAAATTATCGTATTATCTTCCAAGGTCATTGCTGGAACTTTTCCAAGAGGGTTACTCTTGATGAAGTCAGGATCATTGTCACTGGTGTTGATCTTTTTTTCAGTCACAGACACTTCGAATTCTCGGATCAGTACCCTAACTTTGCGCGCATAAGGTGAGGCACTGGAATAAAATAACTTCACAATCGTCTCCTCTTTGTGATTCAAGCCTCACAAGACTCGCACGCCATTGAATGAGGGGCAAGCACATCTTTATCCCTGCCCTCGCCCTCACAGAACCCCAAGTATACTTGCCATACTGTACCGGGGGGCAGCCCAAAACTTCAGCATCAGCAGAGAATGGTTACCAGATTGGCAGTTTTGAGATCAACTCTAGCAAGCCCAACGAAAAATCAGGTTATAATAGGAGCTGTTGGCGTTTAGAACAGACTTAGCTGGTCTGACTGGATGAAGACAAGGCTAGGAGAGAGGACGAGGCATATCGGGAATATGTTGACGGTGAGCAACGACGGATTACGTTTATCAAGGCATACCAGATGCTTGTGCTCCAAACGTCGACAGCTCCCAGAGTACGAACAACGGACGCGAGGTTGGTATGGTAGAAACTAAGGAATTACTGCAATTCAAGGACGGGCAGGTTCTCTTTTCCCACGGCGATCCGGGTGGTGACTTATTTGTCATCGAAGAGGGGCAAGTTGAGATCTACCGGGAGAAAGATACCATCCATCTAACTCTCAGTTATATGCACCCCGGAGAGGTCATTGGCCTTTTAACCTGCCTTAATCGAAGGCCGCGGACAGCTTCTGCCAAGGCTGTTGGTCATGTTACCGTTCGCAAGATTCCTGCCGACAGCGTTAAAAAAACCCTTAAAGACGTGCCTCCGTGGATAGAAATCATCATCAAAGAATTCTCAATACGGTTGACTGACCTACTCGATTTTATGATTCGTCAGCAAGAGCAGCTAGAGTCAGCACGCCTAGAACAGATTGACCTCACGTTCCAGGCACAGACCCTTTGCGGTACCCTCTCAACCCTCGCCAAGTATCATAAGCAAGACATCGATGGTTCAAGTTATGTAGCTCTTGATGAGATTCAAGATGAACTCATGGATTGCCTATCACTCAGTGAGGAACGAATTCATGCCATCATCAAAGTGCTTCAAGATGCTGGTCTGCTGAAGCTAGAGAAAGATCCCGATAAAGATCGACATATCATTCCCTACAATGTCATGGTTTCTATAATAGACATGGCCCGCTTCATTGAAGATGCAAAGCTTGGCCTGACTAAGAAACGTGCCCAGCATCATTTTCGTGATAAAACCATTCGGACTGCCCGCGCGATTGTGGTCTATGCCCGAAACATGGGCTACGACACTAAGAAAAGCATCACTCTAAGCTATGATGAGCTTACTGCTCACCTAGAGCGTAAGGCGGGCGTAAAGTTTGAGATTAGCTCCCTCGATGACCTAGGAGATTTACAGCTTCTCGAACTCTATGATTCGTCTATACAGCTTATCCCCCACAAGCTGGGGCGGTCTATAGCTCATATAGTAGCCTATCAAAAGCTACGGACCCATCCGAGTACCGTCGGCAGATCGCAGAATGCTAGCTAAATGAAATGGCCTAACTCAAAATCACTACTATCTGCCTGATTTATCATATTTTTCCCCTGGAAATCGCGTTTTCATAGGAAGGAAGGACGGAAATAAATTGCAAAAAAATCATATTTCCATAATAAATTCAAGGAACTATAATATTTACGAGGAAATATTCAAGGCCACCCTCATCCCACCGAGCGGGAATATTAAGGGAGGGCAAAGCCATTCAACTTGCAACGCATGAAAAACGACAATTCGTCCGTTATCCTGTTGATAAGGATATGCAGATTATTCTGAAAGGACGGTCCGTACCTGCAAGGCTCTTAAACGTGAGCGAACGAGGTGCCGGAATTCTCGTGGCGCCAGAATTGATGTCCCCCGAAGAGGAGGGTCTAGTCATCCTCCGCTGCGAAGTGGGTAGCGAGATCATCGATGTCTCGCTTGAGATCCGACATTTCTCTCTTCGAGACACCGGCCTCTATTTAGGCGCTGAGGTCATCACAGACCTCAAGAAGGGCCTGACCCACTACATCCACCACCACGAAGATTTCGATCGTCAGGACTCCACTTTGGAGGTCGGACACACGGACGAATTCTTACAGCAGATCAAAGTTCTTTCGAGCCAGGCTTTCCAACGGTCGTCATCGGAGCGGCTCGGCAAGGAGAAGGCTTGGGTTGAACTTTCACAGAACCAATGGACATCGTTTATCGGACTCTCGTCCCAAATTCTCACAACCCGCTTTTACATAAATTACAACCTGGATTCGGCTCGCTCGTTCGCAAGGCTAGGAGACGATGCTCCCGATTCGAAAATCCATGATTATATGAGAGAAAAGACCAACATCATCGCTGGAAGCATAAAACGTTGGTTGCTATCCCACCAAAGCGTCGATCAAGCCACCTGCGAAAACTTTCGGGTTCGAATGCCGTGCACAGAGAAAGTCGATCAAGCGACATGCAAGAGCCTCGGCTGTGCCGATCATGGCATGGTTTGGAAAATTTTCGATGGTGATGATCAAAGCAGTGAGATCTTATGCTGTGTCATGCTTCAAATTGATGAGTATGAGAAGGCCAGCGAGTTTCTTCGACTTCTCACTATCGCCAGCAATGAAGAGCCGCCCGAAGATGATGATATCGAGTTCCTGTAAAGAACTCAATATCAGTTTGGCCCTCAGTGAGCAACTCTACCTGTTTTCTTGTGAGAGCTAACGAATTCCATTAAATCCCTGCCGAGCGCTTCCAAAGAAGGTTGATGAACGTACATCATGTGTCCGGCCTCATAGTATTGCATTGTCACGCGCTTCGGGTCGATGCCATGGTGAGCCAATGTATATTCTGTCGAGTGAAATGGAGTTGCTAGATCATAATAGCCATTGGCCACAAATATTCTGAAATCCGGGTTTTGAATCATTCCTGTCGCCAGAGTTGGAGTTAAGTTTAGGTACCCAGTGGCAGTTTTTTGACCTTTGGCTTGGCCCCAGTTCCAGCTACTGCCCACTTCGCCATTAAGGATCAGGTACTTGCGGTCGGTTTTTAGTTGTAGGGTGTGTCCCAAGTAATGATTGATACTAGCAACGTAGGCACCCGTGATGCCATAGGCAGAAGCATCATAATCAAAAAACTCCCCCGCTGCATCGTAGTCTTTCCCAAGGTAGCGGCTATCAAAGCGCCCAATAGTCTTACCCTGATCTCTGAGCAACTCTTTCATAAAGCGAAATGCGTGAATTCTGAGGTTGGTTTGTTCGAGATAGGCTTTGTCTAAACCAGTAAACCGATGGAGCTGATCTAAAACTTTTTGTCGATCCGCTACTGACAAATTATTTCCCTTAAATAAAGCTACCACATAGTCTGTGCTGGCGAAGTCCCTTACATCGGCAAGGAATTCTTCCAGGGGTCGATCATGTTCTGGAACTTTCTTATGATACCAAGCAGTAGCTGCATAGGTGGGCAGAAACGTAACAAAAGGGGTATCATTGCCCTTCTGGAATCGCCCTGCTTGAAAGTCCAGAATCGCAGAGATCAGCATCACGCCGTTTAGAGCAATGCCCTCCCACCCTTCCTGCAATTCCCTAACTAAGGCCGCCGCACGAACTGTGCCGTAGCTTTCCCCAGCCAGGTATTTCGGCGAATTCCAGCGTTTCTCGCTACTGATGTAGGAACGGATAAACTCCCCAATGACCTCTGCATCTTCCCGAACTCCCCAAAACTGCTTATCTTCATATTTACCCAGGGCTCGGCTATAGCCAGTTCCCACAGGGTCGATAAACACAAGATCTGATGCCACTAAGAGGCTCCAAGGGTTAGACTCCACCTTGTAGGGCGCAGCTCCAGCACCAGCCCCGTCACTTGGAACCCGAGTAACCATGGGCCCCATCACCCCCATATGAAGCCAAACAGACGAGGACCCTGGCCCACCGTTGAAAATAAATGTCACAGGCCTCTTGGCAGGATCGTCAATATCTAGCGCAGTGTAGGCTGTGCTAAAGATACTGGCTTTGGGCTTTCCTTCCCGATCGTAGAGGTAGGTTTCCCCTGCTTTAGCCCTATACTTCATACGCACCTTGCCAAACCGCCCCTCATGCTCCGTCTTGGCCAAGAGGGGTTTGGGAATTTCCTTTTCCTTTTCTGAGCTATCCTTTTTAGTCTCGGCGATAGCCCCACCAGCGATGAGCAGGCCTAGAATCGCTACCTTAATCATAATAAGACTCCAACAAATGATATTTTTGACAAATCATTCAGTCTTAGCTCATTTTTGGGGGAGTCTCAAGGTTATCTAGGATTTGAGAGCGTTCTGGCGATAGAGCCGCTTTCAAAACGGCTCTATCTGTTAGCGATATTCAGTTCGGTAATTGGCAGTACCAATTGTGTAGGACACAGACATGTAAGCAGCGTTGCTCGTCGCTACAGCCTCATCGAAAGTTAACGTGGCCTCGGTTGCCCCATCAGCAAACGTCGCTGTACCGCGGACCTCGCCATTGGTATCTTCTTTCGTGATACTAGCGTTAACCTGTGATACCAGCCTTTGGAATGCCGTGATATCGGTCAACTCGCTCAGCTCCGTGCCATTCCAAATATAAAACTTGATCGTTACTGAATTAATTTGACTATTACTTGTCACAAACTTAGCACTCGGGATGAAGACGGTGGGATTGCCATCACTATCAAACGGCTTTGTGAGCGCGACATCGAATCGGGCAACCTCGGTACCGTCCCAAGTCATGCGCCATAGCCCTGAAGGTAAATCACCCTGAATTCCTCCACCAGTGCCAAAGTTAATCATGAAGTCATTGGTTCCATCTTCGCGGCCATAGAAGCTTCCACCGCTGCAAATTCGATTATCCCCTTGAGTGCTCTGCGTTGCGTCGGCGTTTGAAAAGGTCGTATAGGTGCTAATGGAGTCATCCCCAGCCTTTACTTGCACCGAGGATGGGGGTGTAAATACCAGAGAGCCAAGTTTAGTACTACAAAGCTCGTCATAGACGAAGGGGGTGTCAGTTTGTGAGCCAATATAGAAGCCGACTCCGCTGTAACTTAGCTCCGAAGGAGTGTTGTATTGATCGATGGCATCCGCTTTTTCACCACGCCAAGCCCAAAATGTTTCTATACTCCAATCATCATTCATATAGCGATTCTTGAAGTCTTTAAGAGCCTTTCCTGATTCGGCCAGGGTATCGATGACACTTTCGCTCAAATCGAATCCAGTCTCTGCTTCCAGCTCGGCTGTACTCTCCCCATCATCGCCATCGGAGATGTCGCCCAAGCTTAGATTACCCACCATCGACTGATTAGCTAGGGCAATTAGATTCTTACCACTCGATGTTGGGAGACCAATAAACCTGAATGATTCCGCCTCGGCGGTGACGTCATCTGAGGGATCGTAGGCGATCAATAAGGTTGTGGTACCCAGGGTCTCAAGCTGGCTCGCAAACTGCTCCATGTAGGTGCGAACATCATCTGCCCCATAGCTTTGCAGCTCCTCACCTGTGAGACTCTCACCGAACAAGTCCGACGCTAACACAGCTAAGGTGTCCCAGTCCCACTCGGATTCGTCCTTGGCAAGTTCTGCATTGATTTCATCGACCTGGTCGTTAATCTTCGATGCAGAGTAGCTAAAGGAACCGTCTGCAGCTACCTCGATATCCGCTGGATCGCCGATCGGTGTGCCTCCGGACATATTCACCGCAAGGAGCCCAGAACCATCAGCAGCAAGCCTAAGCCCGGATCCAATAGCCAATTTACCGCTCAATGAAACAGTATCAGAGTCACTCACCACAACGCCCGGCGTACTTGGATCGGTTGCTGCTACTTCATCATCGCTGTCAGACTCCCCACAGCTCCCCAAGAGTAGCCCTCCGCAGCAGATTGCTGAAGATATCAGTAGATTCTCAAGTGTCTTGCTCGTCATAATTCAAAGCTCCTAGGAGATTCTTTATCTAACTAGGAGAAATTCGGACTCCCTTGGTCCCGACTTAAAACAAGCTTTCTAAGAAAGGATAATCACGTACTTATTTGCCCAGAGGATTGAGTTGTGGAACTTGGAACGCCAGGAATTATTGAGCTATATAGGAATTCTTACCTGAAGTAGATTTATCGATATTTCATATGCCGCCAGACCCTCTAGCAAAAGGGTCTTCAGCCCATCAAGGCTGATTTCAGCGCATCTGCTACCAACCGTTCCACCTGATGCCGAGCAAACTCGGGGCGATGGACCAAGCAAACTCGATCCGTATACACTGGCAATTCACTATGCCGATGCAAGCCCGCCCCCCAAGTCTCAACAACTTTTTGTGGAATGACACCATAGCCTAGACCTGCGCTTACGAGCTTAACAATCAATTCGAGGGAGTTTGTCGGAACTATCTGCTCCGGAGCGTCCCGCCATTGTCTAAGAATCGATTGAGTTTGAATGAGCTGAGGATCGCAAATGATACGCTCTGAAGGCTCATCAACAGACCATACGCTGACAACATCTTCACAAAGTGGCACGATCACCAGATCAGGCACCGGCACCGGATTGATCACCACACCACAATCGATCTCTCCCTTTTGAATTTTAGTTTGAATATCACGGGAGGAGCCATGAATCAGATCAATTTTAAGCTTAGGTAGCTCCTGTTCCAAAATCTGAAAAGCTTTAGGCAAAGTAAACTGCCCAACAGATGGATGGCAACCTATGATCAAGCTATGGCCAACCATTGGCTTTTGACCGGCGAAAACTTGGCTCAACTCCCCAAGTTGGTCCATCACTGTGCGAGCCCTAGCTCGAAAGTCTCGCCCTGCTGGGGTCAGCTTGATCCCAGTTCGAGAACGGTAAAAAAGAGCGACCCCAGCAGCTGACTCTATTTTTTTAAGAGACTCGGAGAGGCTAGGTTGTCTAACACCGAGTAGGTTAGCTGCATGACTGATGCTAGGGCTATCCGCAATCGCTAGAAAGTTGCTTAGATCTTGAAAGCTCATTTTCATAGGTTCCACCCTATATCAAATATCAACAACATAGGGTAGATAGCATAAACCAAATGAGTTAGAAATAGAGTAGTGAAAAAAACTCATAAGAAAAGGACTTCATATGCGAAAACTTATTACTTCATCTCTCATTGCCCTAGCTAGTTTAAGCAGCCTTACGAGCCAGGCTAGTGATACCAAGATGGTACACCTCAGTGGACTCGATAGTGCAGCGATCGTCGATGGTGAAGAAACCAGCCTTGATATCTTCATTCACTATCCTGGCGAGCTTTCCCAACAGTGTGGTATTCGCTTTTTAGCTGCCGGTGGCTTTGGAGGGATCTCAAGGGAGCTGAGGGAGAATATTTTAGTCTACACTGAGGGCCAAAGAGTATTGCCCGATCAGTCCAGTGGGACTCTGGTTTTCGACCTTACAGACATCATTGGCGAGTATCATGCCTACGGGATTATCGTTAATGTGAAGAGTAAAGACGGCCGGGCTATCAGTAAGCTACCAGGCTCTAGTCAAACCCTTGTTGTAGCTTCTGAACCGTGTGCAATTGCAGACTAAGAAGCTTGCACGATTGTTAAGGGCCGATTTTCTATAAAGAAGGGTATTGATATCATAGTTTCAAAATGAAATTTCCGATATCCTTCTTCCGTACGATCATCATTTGGATCTAATTTGATTTTAATATAGCCATCGATACTCTCCAAGTATTTTCGCACAGCGTCCATTCCAACACCCCGGCCAGATATTTCAGAAACCGCTTCTGTAGTGGTAAAACCTGATTCGAAGATCAAGTCAGCTATAGAATCTTCGCTAGTGTGAACCTCTGGCTTGAAAATACCCCTGATTTTTGCGATCTCGGCGATAGAGACGATATCTAAACCTCTACCATCATCGTTGAAGTTCATGTACATTGAGTGATCTTTCTTGATCATAGGAACCCAGATTAATATACTACTTAAAACTATGTCTCAACAACGTCTTCTGTTTAGAATAATTAAGCCTTAATTCACCACCGTTTTTTGAATCAAAGTACCTGCCTGGTAGAACTCAGCTGCGCTTGCCTCACCATCGCTATTTCGACACCAGTTGTGGAAGTCAGATGCTCGTTCCATACATCGAGTCTGATCGAAAGACGAATTTTTATAGTTATCGCTGAACAAACCGACACGATCTGGATTACGCTGACATTGATCCTGCCGGATAAAGCAACCCGTGTATGGGATATCTGAGTTGATAGTCGCTAGAACGCTGCCTTTTTCATAGAACGATGCACTCACGATCTGATCAGTCTTGTTACCGCACCAGCGGTGATAGTCATGGGCCCTCATCAAGCATCGATCCTGGTCGTGAGAGGCATTTTGATGGTTATCATAGATCAAACCCTCTCGCTCTGGTCTCTTTTGGCAAACATCAAGCTTAACGAAACAGCCGGTGTACGGCGTTTCAGAATCGTTTCTTTTGATCAGAGTCCCCCTATCAAAAAACGAAGCGATGGTTACCGATTCTTTATCATTCTTGCACCAGCGATGGAAGTCGTGGGCTCGCATCATACAGCGATCTGGATCCGAACTCGCATTCTGATAGTTGTCGACGAATAGTCCAACTCGCTCTGGATGCTTGGTACAAGTATCCTGCTGAATGAAGCAACCGGTATAAGGTACTTGAGAACTACTCTGTGCTAAAATTTTCCCTTTGTCATAGAACGACGATGTCGTGACCCCATCTGCTCCATTCTTACACCAGGCATGATAGAAGTGGGCTCGCGCTAAACACTGATCCTGGTCAGTGTGAGCTGTCTTATGATTATCAATGAATAGACCTTCTTTCTCGGGGTGGGCAAAGCAAGTGTCCTGTTCAATAAAGCAACCCGTGTAAGCAGTCTGAGAATCCAACTCCTGGACAAGATTGCCCTTGTCATAAAAGGATGCCACCGTCCGATCATCGAAATCATTTCGACACCACCGATGAAAATCGTGGGCTCGCATCATACAGCGGTCCACGTCAGTACTGGCGTTTTGATGATTATCGATGAAGTAGCCAACTCTTTCAGGCTTTTTCTGACAGATATCGAGTTGAATAAAGCAACCAGTGTATGGCATCCGAGAATCGATTTGCTTTTGCAGGACTCCTTTGTGATAGAAGGACGCTAAAGTAATACTGTCAGAGCTGTTCTTACACCACTTATGCATATCGTGGGCCCGCATCATACAGCGATCCACATCGCTGGATGCTTGCTTGTGATTATCGATAAACTGCCCTACCCGCTTGGGATCTCTTTGACATTGGTCTTGCTTGATAAAGCAACCAGAAAAGGGCGAGGCGGAGCTCATAGTCACAAGGGTGTCCCCGTTCTGCTTGAATTCTGCGGTGGTGACATCATCGGCACTATTTCCACACCAACGATGATACTCGTGGGCTCGCCGGAGACATCGGTCATAATCCGAGCCAGCGCCCTGATAATTATCGCGGAACTCGCCAACTCTCGTGGGTCTCTTAACGCAAACCTCTTGCTTAATAATACAGCTAGTTGGCTCTTCGTCCTTCAGCTCGAAGCTCAAATCCACAGTTGGAGAAGTCATTGAAAGTTCAGCTAGAGCCTCCTGAATTCTGTCGTTGGCAAAACTCTCATCATAGTCATTCAAACTAAAGAGACTTTTTATTAAAAACTGGCTGTAACTTGACAGCACTTGTTGGTAGTCTTCGCTCCTAAAGTAATCGCCTTTTTGGCTCTTGGCAATTGTCTTGCTAACCTTTCCGTACAAGCCATCGGCAGCTTTCTGTAGAGTGTCATAGGGAATTTCAAGGCTATGAGCCTTCGCCAGCATCGCTGAATCCTTGAGTAACTCTTCAAAAATATCGGTGGTAATTGTAGTTTTGCGATTCAGACGGATATCCATCTCATCGCCCTGTTGAGAGCCTTCAATCATCTCTGGAGCGACCAAAGCCTTCACTGTTCCAAAATCCTGGTACTCGACACGGATTACATAGTACTTAGGTAGATCGAGGGTAATCGATGCCTCACCATCCAAATCAGTCTCTGTCTCTCCTAGCTCAACCCCGTTCAGACTTTCTAGGTCGTAGTAAGTAACCTTGGCATTCTCCGGCTGCTTAGAAAGTTCCTCTGCGTTGGGGTCGAGACCGATGGTCAGTGCTAAGGTCTGATCCTGAATCAGAACTTCTCCATCGAGGTTGTTACGATTTTCTGCAGTCGAAATGATTTCGCCGGCTTCATCCCCTGCTGCCGCTTCATCCATAACTAATTTAGGCTGATCGTCGACTATCGCAACTTCATCGGCACTATCACCACCGCCGGACTTAGTACACGAGCTGAGCGCTAGTACTAATATGAAGCCTACAAACTTATTCATTTCCGTCAAACGCAACATGTTTGATTACCTTTCCAGTTCTTGCCATGCTGGCCCTATCGACTAGCCTCAGGGTACTACGTGAGCGAGACTTGATGATTGGATAAATAAGGTGTGAGTTCGTAGCCTTAGATAGCAGCCTTTAGCCATGATTTTTTAGTCTCCACAATTCGCAGCATGAACTCTTCTGATAAATATTCGGAATAACGAATAAAACCATGTAGAAAAATGAGAGGCCTTAAGTCGCTATTTGCGAACTTTTGAGAAACTGCCGTAAAAGTCAGATTTGGCAAAAGACAAGTGAACTTAAAGCAGCGGCTTATTGCCCAACGGGCTGTCTGGAATGGCACAGCCTTAGGCTCCATATGCCACTAGATTTAATTTTTTTACGTATTTTCAGGGGATTGAGGGATTGGAATAGACCTTGCTGAAAGAACTATGACCAACCCGAAGGAGGAAAGGGAATGCTTACATCTAAAGAGATCATGACGAAAAACATTACCTACATAAATCCTGACCTAGACGTGGAGAAAGCTGGTGAATACCTAATTCAAAAAGGCTTGTCTAGTGTTCCAGTAGTCGTGGATCAAGGACCTCGATTGAAGCTTGTAGGCTTTTTATCTGAGGCTGACCTTCTTAACTTTTGCTCCAATCAAGTGTACTTCGACCAACCTAACATGACCGTAAAAGACCTCATGCGCAATCACCCTTACTGCGTTGGTGAAGATGTAGAGATCTTCGAACTAGCTAGGATTTTCATGGACACCAAATACCGTCTCTTACCCGTTCTGGATGCTCAAGGTTATTTAGTGGGAGTGGTTCGTCGACGGGTAGTCCTCGACAAAATTTTAAAGCTGATCAAAGCAGAGGATAGCCATCTACTCAATCGTGTTCAGAAGAAGGATCTTCATCAACTGGTCAACCATCGATTTATCGTGGGCTAGAAGGGAGTGAGCCATGGAACTTAGAAAGCCTCATACTCAAACGGAAGAAGAGTACTTTTTCCTTCTAAATAGGGACTTAATCCGTAAGCAACGGGAATACCTGGACGAGGTGCGGAAAAACAAGGAACATCTTTCAGAGCAAAAGCTGCACTGGATGAAGTGTCCAAAATGTGGCTGTCAGCTGGAAGAACGCGAACTAGCTGGAGTTATGATTGACCAGTGTGAGAGCTGCCTAGGAGTCTACCTTGACAAAGGTGAACTCGACCTTATACTCACGGCCAAGAAGCCAGAAGGCTTCTTGGCTCGCTTAAGAACATATCTTTCCAAAGACCTTGCCACGGAAGCGATGTAGTTCATGGGCAAGCGTACCCGAGAGAGATCTTCTTTAGCCAAAAATTGGGCATCTATTTAAGCCAAAAAGGCTAAGAAGATCTTGATCCCAAAGCCAAGAGACATTGCGCAACGGGAAGTTACCTAGCATCTTTATTGATTCTCCTGTCCCGTAACTTTCTTCAAAGTTCCCCGAAAATTGAAACGCCATTTCGCGGCCTGTATCTAGCAAACGGCTTGCGCAAGTATAAACAGAGCCGCTGGATTGATCAAATCGAACCTCTCCTACAAAAACAAACACGGGAGTCGAAGACAGATCTAGATCTTTTTCGATGACAACTTTTTTGTTTTCGTCTTCATAAGAGATCAAACGATCGCGTTTTAGATAAATCATCGTCACTGGGAATGAGAGGCTTTCAGGACTCAGGAATCCTCCGACAGCAGTTTGGCTGAAGGCCGTTAGTTGAATATAGTCCTGATCGTCAGCCTTCACGTAGGTGCTAGAGAAGTTATTAAATGATTGCCCCGGTACGAAACGCCTTTTGTCATAGGCGTAGCCTACAGTTGGCCCAAAAAGTGACTTATCTTTATTCTCTGAATCATCATCTTCGCTAGCCATCGGATTGATATTGCCCTTGACCTTCAGATGCAGACCATTCCAGAACCAATCTGGAATTTCATTCCGTCGCGCATCGAAAGGCTTAACTGCCTTGCCTTCGAAGATCTTGGTGATCAGGCTTACAAAAATAGATCCGGTGGCTGCGGGGCCTACATTCTGGGTAACAACGACTCCCAAATCATGTTCCGGAGAATAGTAAGTCATGTTTTGATAGCCAACCCCTACACCACCATGGCCATAGAAATCGCCATAGGGCGTTTGTTCTTTCATGATCCCAAGGCCATACTGAACTGGATTGCCCAAAATATTTCCTTCACGAACGGCAATCATTTGTGCCAAGCTATGATCACTGATCAACTTGCCATTCATAAGCCCTCGAATGAACGTATTCATCTCTCTCGGTGATGAAACCACACCTCCTGCTGCCCAGGCACGGCTAGCTGGAAAGCCATTGGTAATATCAATTGTATCCCAACCACGACGCAGTTCTTTAGGTAGCAACAAATTTAGCCAACTTGGTAATCCTGAGAAGTGACTTTGCAAAAACCCTCGTGTTAGCTGGGGGTCATCTTCCGTGGACATATCCAAATAAGTATTTTTAAGCCCAAGGGGCTCGGCAATTCCTTCAGCTAGAATCGTTTCGAGCTTTTGGCCTCGATATTTTTCCAGGATGAGACCGAGGAGCACGTAGTTTGTGTTGTTGTAGGCACTGGCAGTACCTGGTGTGAAGTCAAGCTCTCGCCCTTTAATATCATTAAGTAGTTGATTTGGATCATAGACAACTTTCTTATGCTTAAATACATCTCCGAGCACACTGAAAAGCGCTTCAGGCCGGAAAAGATAGGCGGGAACCCCGGAACGCATCTGCATCAACTGCCGGATGGTAACCTCTCCCCAGCCGCCAAACTGTGGCAAATGCATACTAAGTGGGTCGTTCAGGGCAATCACTCCATCTTCAAGCAATTGCAAGGTTAGCACAGCGACCATGGTCTTGGTGAGACTACCAATGCGAAACAAGCTATCTATCGCGATAGATTCATCCCCTGCTGGATCTTTCACCCCCGCTGAAAACTCCTGACACTCATCCATTAGACAAATAGATAGGACCGTTCCCGGCGCCTGACTGAAGAAATTATATTCCTCTAACTCCGCTTGAATCCCGTCGCGATTGATTTCAAGCTGAGCCGAAAGAGGCCCACTCACCAAAAAAAGACAAAGCAACCCTAGGAAGCGACAATAGCTCATGCTAGCTCCAAAAAAAGTAAATTATTTGCGATGAAAAAAATGATTACAGATTTAGTTAGGATAAACAAGATCAGATTGGCTGCAGGTTTACTCTGTGACATTCAAACAGTACACAAAGGTTCAATGTTCCAATTCACACTGAGCCCTCCGTAGAAAGCCTTACTATTGCTTCTTCTCACACCATAGCTTCGTCATAGCTAGCGATTCGATACCAAATGCGTGCTGGTATGTTTATATAAGTAAAAAAACTTTCCCGTGAAAGCCTTGAGCCGCAAGCCCTCATTTTTTTATCTAGACTTGGTATAGGCTTTGCTTCATCAAAGGCAGAGTTCTAAAACATCTTTTAGGGAGACCAAACCATGATACGCACATTAACTCTAGGCTCTTTGTTTGTTGCTAGCTCTTTACTCGCTGCAGGCGGCCCGATTCGTGAACAAGCTCCGATCACAAAGTTTTTCATCCCGAACGGGTTCGATAACAACGACAACACCGAAGTTGTTATCCATGGCAAGCTACCCAGTACTTGCTATCACACTGGTGATGCAAAGGCTAAGGTCAATAGCAAAGACAAGTCGATCCAAGTTGATGCCGATGTGTTGTTTTACCCCGACACCTACTGTATCCAGAGTATTACACCATACATCCAAACGGTGAAAACAGGGGTATTAGAGAAAGGAGAATATAAAGTCAGCTTCGGTGATGACCCAACGGTAACGGAAACATTTGCTGTTAAAGAGCGGACCACAGAATCACCGGATGATTTTCTATACGCTCCGGTTGCAAACGCCTTTATCGATGTGGACTACGATACCGGCAAGCAAGCTCTCAAGTTGCAGGGAACCTTCCCCCACTTGTTTATTGGCTGTATGATTATGAAGGAAGTACGGGTGTTCAATGATCCAGCTGATGTGATGGTCGTGCAACCGATCACAGAAATTGTTGATGATGCGCGCTGTGATGAGCAACCAGCTGATCGCTCATACCAAGTGACTAAGGGTCTTGCGCAGCCGTTCTTTGGTGAAGGACTACTTCATGTTCGCGTTTTAGATGGCAACTCACTCAACCGCTTTCTAGACATTCCTGCCATGTAAGCGGTAGGTTCAGGACGATCTTCGCTCATTGCTTCATTTGAAGCAGTGGGCGAATTCACCCTCCTACATTTACACTACGCAATCACACTCAAGAACCCTCAAAGGCGATGACGGATTTTCAGGCAGTTGAACCATCGCCTCTACCAAGTCAGTCACTAACTTTAAAATAAGATACTGAAATAACTTCGCTCTGCAAGAACACGAACCGAAGCTTCGTGGCTCGTTGGAGAATGTTGCGAAATCACCCGAGTTAAATCATTTGGAACTAGTCATTGACTGGTCAGCCAGTTATCCCCTAACTTAAGGGTAAGTTCAGAACATGGGAGGTTTAGATTGAAATTCACGATGCTAGTATCAAGTACCTTATTGTTTGTAATCTCTTGCGGACAAGACAACACAAGCCAACTCAATGCCGAGCTTGGTACTGGCCAGCTCCGTCCCTGGCAAGATCATGATTTACCAATCAGCGGTGCTATAGGAACGCTCGATGGTCAGTGCACTGTATTCCATATTGGTTCCGGTCTAGTCGCCACCGCAGCTCACTGCCTAGCACCTCAAGCCAAAGCTGGTGATCCTTGCCTCCCTCACCAGGTTGCATGGCACGATGGAAGCATAAGTCAGTGTGTGCAGGTCATGGCTCTTGAATTCGAAAATCAGCGAGACATAGCCGTCTTTGAAGTGGACCCTGCCCCACAAGATTACTTTGAGATTGCAGAAACCGACCACTTTCTTGCCGACACGGAGTCCAGTGACGTGGTGATCTATGGGTTTCCGAAAGGTGAGGAACTCCACGTTTCGGAGAATTGCCACCGCACCGTGGAATCCACGAACAGCTTCACTCATACATGCTCAACCCTTCCTGGTCACAGCGGTAGCCCGGTTCTTAGGGCATCCGATCACAAAGTCGTTGGAGTTCACAATGGTAATCGCAGCCAAAGATATAATTACGGCAGCCTTCTGCCTCTAGCTTTTGCAGACCAGAGTCAATGGCTAGCGTTTAAAAATCAACGCCGTGAAAGCAAGACGTGGGGCCCGTTTGGCAACAATATGAGCCGACTTCTCTACCATATCCCTAGCAATGAGCTAGATACTGCCAGGTTCAGTATAAATTTCAGGGTTGAGGATGGCTACGACTTCGTTAAAGTCCAGGATGGAAACTTAATCCAGTACACCCTAACAGGCCAAGGTAGCAAAACCTATGAACTCGTTACACCAATCCTCATCACCTTCGAGTCAGACTACGCGGGAAAGTCAGATTCCGTCACCCTTCAACTTAGCCCTTAACTGGTGATCACCTGAGTTCATCGGGGTTCTTCCGGTTGCGACAATCGCCCAGTCTTGCTATGGAGGAGGCGATGTCGTTAATACGGGAGCAAACATGAGCGAAGTCGATAGGCTAAAAACTGCGGTAGCAAGGTTTCCCGAGATGAGTGCCTTGCCAGACTCAGTGATCCAATTCATTGTCGATCAAAGCGAGGAACTGCGCTTTGAAACCAATCAAACGATATTTGAAGAGGGTCAGGACGACCCGAGACTGATGATTCTACTCTCCGGCCAGGTAGAGACCATGCGCCGCAACACAGATGGTACCAATACATCAATTCGCTATCTTAAAACGGGTCAGTTCCTAGGTTTAACCAGTTTTGTAACAGGAGCGAGCCGCTCTGCAAGTGCCGTTGCAAGAAGTTCGGTGGCGGTGAGGAGCATTCCCTTTGTAGAGCTGAGGTCCTACCTCTACAACCCTAGAAGAGATAGTGACTCCCTTTTGCAAGCCCTGCTTTCCCATATGGGCCAAAAAATTCGGAGCAAAAACCAAATCATCGTCGATCAAAGGCCTCCTCAAGTTAGCCAAAAAACACGAGTGGCGTTCTTCGATAGTCAGCCCTACATGAAGAAGCCGTTCATCACCGCAGGTGGAGAACAGTTCGAATTCACGTTTGTCGAGGCTCGCCTTTCTGCCAAGACGGCTCCCGTAGCATCTGGTCATGAAGTGGTGTGCTCCTTCGTAAATGACACCATCGACGACGATGCCGCCAAAATCTTACA
The DNA here is from genome assembly GCF_900177345.1 of Pseudobacteriovorax antillogorgiicola. NCBI lineage: Bacteria > Pseudomonadati > Bdellovibrionota > Oligoflexia > Oligoflexales > Pseudobacteriovoracaceae > Pseudobacteriovorax > Pseudobacteriovorax antillogorgiicola. The sequence goes on along the minus strand of NZ_FWZT01000004.1, from coordinate 334,273 downwards.
AGACTGTGGCGTTGGTCTGATCGCACTGCGATGTGCGGGTTTCAATCACGTGGATCTCAAAGCATGCCAACGCTATGGGCTTGATGTCGTGCGAGTTCCGGCTTATTCGCCTTATGCCGTCGCTGAGCATGGTACCGCTATGCTTCTCTGCCTTAACCGTCGTCTTCACAGGGCCTACAACCGAGTCCGAGAAGGTAACTTCAAGTTGGACGAGCTAGTGGGTTTCGATCTCCATGGCAAAACAGTTGGTGTAATTGGTACCGGTAAAATAGGTCGTATTTTCGTGCAGCAGATGCTTGGCTTTGGAGCCAGGGTGCTAGCCTTTGACAAGTACCCCGACCCAGAGCTGGAGGCTTTGGACAACGTTCAATACCTTAGCCTTGCAGAGCTTCTAAGATCTTCCGACATTATTAGCTTACACGCTCCGTTGACCCCTGAAACGAAGCATCTGATTGATGGAGATGCCATCCGTACCATGAAAGAGGGCGTCTACATTGTAAACACAAGCCGTGGTGGCTTGATCGATACCGTGGCGTTGATTCAAGGTTTAAAAAGTAAGAAAATCGGCGGCGCTGCTCTGGACGTTTATGAAGAAGAAGCTGAGTACTTCTTCCAGGATAAATCCACCGAAGGTATTTCCGACGATGTGCTTGCCAGACTCTTAACGTTCAACAATGTTTTGATCACCAGTCATCAAGCCTTTATGACCGAAGAGGCCCTAGACAAGATTACCGAGGTCACCCTAGCTAATATCAAGGAATACGAGTCCGGCAAGCGGGGCCCCGAGTTAAGCAACACTGTCTACTCTTAGAGACGCCAATAGGATGAGCCGTCTTTGGTTCGTCCTAGGAACCCAAAGTCTACAAGCTGTCGCCTGACGCGCACATAGTCCTCAAAGGTGATCCAGGCCTTGATCAATCGGTTGATTTCTTTCTCCGTGTACTGCTTTGCTTTAGGAACTTTATCGATCACGTATTCCAGGCAAACGAACTGCTGCTTTTGCTTTCTCGGCCAGCGCTGGAGTCGCTTTTCATCGTCCCACAGCCTATTTAATAAAACGTCAATTTTCATATTGGAACCTCCTTAAATTGATCCTTTTGCAAGGTAGGAACCAAAAAAATCGCCAATATTATCGGCGATCACGGTAAATCAACTATACTAGGCGACCCAATTTGGGCCACTGATGGCCATTGGCGGACAACCCTACTTGCGTTCCATTTCTAAAAAGTTTGGACCAAAACGATCGCGAAACTCAAGAACCGGTTCTGTAAGACCGTCTGCCTGATGCAAAAACATATTCATCACAAAAAGATCACGTTCTGCATATAAGCGAAGGTACCCATCTTCAAAGGCCCATTCTCCCTTACCTTCACCCAAAACATCGAGTTCATAGCGAAAGGTTTGGTTGTCGTACAGCTGGATGGTAATAGGATACGCGGGGTTGACTAGGGATGCTGTTTCCTTGTCCTTGGCATTAACGTAAGGCTCAAAATATGTAGGCTCGGCCTTTTTATATGTATAGGGATTTTTAAGCTCAAAATCACCCTGACAGGCTGAGAGCAGAACGCCAAGTGCCAGTGCTACAAGTTTCATCGAATCCTCCTAGGGCTTACTGGTTCAAAGGGATACCTCTATCTTAACTGATCCCCGAGGCAAGGTCTTGCCTCTCATCTAAGACTACGGACCTTAGCGATGCTATGTTACAAGTAAGATGCCTCCGATCACAAGATATTAAGGGGAGCAAAACCAATGAGACGAGGCTTGGTTAAAAAAGCGAGGAGATCGAACAAATCGTAGCGTGACGGGTATTTTTTAGGCGTAGCGGAGTATCATTGGTTTTGCTCCCCTTAATACTTCGTTTTTGGCGCTGATCTTAACTTCCTAAAATTGCCCAGGGATGATTGTATGATAGCCATATATAGGCAAAAATGTCCCAGTTCCGGCATCAGATTTTGTCCGAAAGGCAAGGGTCGATCAAGAAGTTCAGTCCGTTACCTAGGCAGCTATGAAGTACCCATTCTACAGACTACTGACATTAGCATGCATCCTACCAGCCATCGTCTTTCAAGGCTCATATCCCATCATCCCTACAGCCTGGTATGAAGATGCCATCGAGCAGATCTACAGCCTAACTCTATCATATCGCCACGAGAAGTTAAGACCATCACCAGTTGTGATTGTTGAGATCAATGAGCAAACAGAGCAAGAGTTTGGCTGGCCCCTACCTAGAAGAGTCTTGGCACAGGCACTCAGTCGCTTGGCACTGAACGGTCGTCCTTGGATCCTTTCCCTTCTCCAGCTACAGGACACATCTGACCCCCACGACGAAATTCTCGAACAAATGATTCGTAACTACGATCGCTATATAGGCAGTGGCTTGGATATTGGCAGCGATGGCGATATTCCCGAATCCCTCTACCCCCTCTTGAGACAAAGCCTCGTCTTGTCTAACAACGATGCACCTATCGAAGCCTTGCCCCTGAAATTTACTGAAAGTCCCCAGTATGTGAAAGCGCAGAAAGCTTTTGGGCTCCCACCTCGCTATGGAACGGAATCAAGTATCTACTGCGCGCCCTTCTACACTCACACTGTAGGATTAGAAGGCGGTATCGTACTTCCTGGTTCGATACTATGGCTTCTCTCTCATCTGAGTCAATCCGACTTTAAAACTAGCTTTGGCCTGAGCAGCAAGCGATGGCAAAGTGAAAATGCCTTTCATGTGGCACGCAAGAATTGCCTATCAGAACCAGCAGTCACAACCAAGGAATACTTCGCCAAGGCTCAGATTCCGATTGTTGGCCTAAATTCCGTGCTCCAAGGCCAGATTTCGTCCTTGGAAGGCAAAGTCGTTCTCCTTGCCAGTCATAAAATGAGGCGATTCCAAGGCCCCGGCTCTTGGTCTGCGGCTACAGAGGATCGGATCATTCCCGAGCACCATTTGACAGCCCGTTTCCTAGACAATTTCCTATCTGGCCGAATTCTCTTCCGCGAGCCTATTGAGCTACAATCGAGAACTGGCATTCTTCCTCTAGGCTTGTCCTTGCTGCTATTTATCACTGCACTTCTTGGCAATCTTCCCATAGCCCTCTTCACGTCGCTTTGTGGCCTTGGCGGCTTATTAGCCTGGAGTGCCTTGCAAATGATCTATAATCAGACGGTCATCGTTCCAATCCATAGCATTTTCTATCTTCTTGTCAGTGCAGCGTTCCTAGCTTCCCTAGTCTTATACCTTCGATTTGTTCGCTTTAAACTCATCAATCAGAGCCGTCATAAACTTCATGAAACCTGGAACGATGTACGATCCTGGCAAGACCTCAGGGGGTCATGGCTTGCGTATCTAAATAACTTAGGCCAAGTCGATGGGTTCGAGATTCAAAGCAAGAACAAAGACCTCCATGAAGCCCTAGCCTCTGAAAAGATAACGAAACTAGCCCCCATGACGAGCAAAGAATTGCTACCAAACCGAGATTTTGTTGAACTTCATCGCCAACGATTCTCGTTTATCCTCACGATTCGTATCGATCGATCCTTTCCCGAGCTTGGAGAGATAAGGTTTCAGCTACAGATACCAGCTTGGCAGCAATATGCTGCAACCGAACTCATCACAAGTAGCTTGCAAGAGCTAGAAAAACAGTGGCGGCGGGTCGAGATTGAAGCTCAAAAGCAAGCCCATCAAATGAGTCTCGTATTCCACTCCCTGAAAGAAGATATTCTTAGCAAATTTCTAACCCAAAGCATCACCAGTCGATTTAAGGAGGGAGCAGACCTAGACTCAAAGCTTCAAGACTTGCTCACTCCCCATCCCATTCAAGCCAGCATTCTACAAGCTGATATACGGGGCTACTCAGGGCTATTTCAAAAAATGGATTCCCTGGAGATCGCCAAGCTAGTCAAAGGTTACTATGAAACCACGGTCAATGAAGCTCAGAAGGTCGGTCAGGTAAAAGTTATTGGAGATTGCCTCTTTATTTTCATTGAGGACCAAGAGCAGAATTCTGTCGCACAGATGGTTGAATTGGCGAGCATACTCGTTCGCGAAACCAGTCGCCGTAACGCCGATCGCAATGGGCAACCGCTAAACTTCGGAATCGCTATTCACTATGGCCAAGCCATTGTCGGCAACCTCTCATCGGACAACTGCATCGACTATACTGTGGTTGGGCCAAACGTAAACCAAACCGCTCGTATGGAAGAGCTAACTAAAGATCCACAAGTTCGGCAGCTGATTGGTGCCAATGGAGTCTTGATTTCAGTCGAAGCCCAGGAGCAGCTACAAGATCCCAGGGCTAGGCAGATCGATCTACATGAGCTGGGTTTGCAAGTCCGATCGTTTCCAGATGTCCAGGCAGTCTATTATATAACGGCACCTACCTTGATCAACAGCAACCTTGATGAAGCTATATAGTAGGCTAGCGCCGCAAATTACCACTTGTCATCGACGTTAGCATGCTTTTTGATTAGTATGTAGAGACGGTCGAATCGTTCTGCGTGTTGATGTACCCACTGCATGAGTATTTTTCTGGATCCAGGAGGCCTCCCTTGGTACAAAAGTTCCCTTCTACTTTTAAATTCTTTTACATTTCTTTTCTTAATCTTTATTTGGTTTCCTGTAGTATTCTTACCAGCAACCCCGAGCCTCTCACCACAAGCCAACGAATGATGGCAGTCAAAGGAGGAGTAGCTCCCGTAGATGCTAGCATTAAGATCTACTGGGATCAGCACGCCATCCCCTTTATCGAAGCAAAATCAGAGAGCGATGGCGCCTTTGCTTTGGGTGTGGTTCATGGTCACCTCCGGCTGGGCCAAATCATGCTACTCAAACATATCAGCCAAGGCCGCATCTCCGAACTCTCTGGACCAATTCCTCAAGTAGCAACCATCGATCATGGAATCCGAATTCTAGGACTCAAAGCAAGCGCTGAAAGATCTTTGGAGATTATGGAGCCTCAAACGAAACGTTGGCTAGAGAGGTTTACTGATGGAATCAACTGGTATAAAGCTCAGCTTGATGACTTACCTGTTGAGTTCAGCTTATTTGACCTTGAAAACGATCCGCTGACCACCCTCGATATGATGACAATTGCTCGCCTTGCATCGGCGGATCTTACTTGGGGGGTCTACCTTCGATTTCTAAAGCTTGCCGAAAAACAAGGCTGGGAGAAGGCCTATCAAGTTTTTTTGAATAAAAAACAGTTCGATATTGCCAGCTTTCAAAATAAGACTGCAACCGAACTATCCGAACTCATTATGAAACTTTCGCGATCAGGTAGTAACTCCATTGTTGTACACAAGGACCACGCAGCCAGCACAGGAGCACTCATCGCCAACGATCCTCATGTCGGCCTTTTTCTGCCCAATTTTTGGCTTATTGCAGGAATTAAAACACCCCAATTCCACAGCGTTGGACTCATGATTCCTGGCTTGCCGTTCTTTGGCCTAGGTAGAAATCAAAATATTTCCTGGGGTGGCACCAATATGCGTGGCATCAGCTCCCACCTCTACGATGTCAGCCAAATGCCTGCCGAGCAAATTAAAGTCCGCAAGGAGACTTTGAAACGACGCTGGTGGTGGAGCCGTGAGGTCGAGATCCGAGAAACACCGGTTGGCCCCATTCTATCGGATCTTGATTATTTTGATCAGGATAAGATTCCGGTGGTAGCCATCAACTGGCTAGGACGACAAGGTTCCGATGAACTCACAGCGTTTCTCAAAGCCAACAAAGCTAAAAACTGGGAGGAGTTTTCAAAGGCATTCCATGATTATCGAGTTTCTGCCCAAAATATGGTCTACGCAGACAAAAATGGTAATATTGGGATGGTACTCGCATACGGGCAACCAGTTTTAAAGGACCCAAGCGAAACGCTCAAGCTCATCAAGGAACCAAATAATAAAATCCAAGGAGTGCTCACACCGAGAGATCTACCAAAGGCCTATAACCCCAAAAGTGGTCTTCTTGCCTCAGCAAACAACCAACCTTTTACATCACCCCCTATACCTATTGCTCATGGTTACGCACCAAACGATCGCCACGAGCGAATGATCGAGCTTTTGAAGGATAAATCCAAAGTAACCCTTGAAGATCTCAAGGAGCTGCAAGGGGATGTCTATTCACAGTCGGCATTTCAATTGAAACAGACCTGGGCGAGACGCCTGGATGAGATTCCACAACTTAAGGACTATTCTCTCATCAAAGCACTCATTTCTTGGGACGGTAAGTACAATGCTTCTAGTGCAGGAGCGGTGGCCTTCGAAATTCTATCCTATCAAGCATGGCAAAGCTATGTTGAGGATTTCGCGAGCCGACCGACCCTACAGGCTTATCTAACAGGATATGGGGGGTGGAAACCCATTTTGAGCAAATGGTTAGACGAGTTAGATGGTGATCGGTTCAAATCTCTTGCAGAAATTTGGCTTCCGTCAAGCCAGGAACATTGGCACGAAGGTCAGACTTGGGGTGACATTCACATACAAACTATGCAGTCTCCCCTCGGGATGCTGCCACTTGTCGGGGAACGGTTTCGCTTTCGACAGTATGGAGCAGATGGTGGTAACGACACCCTATTCAAGACAGGACGGGTATTCAGCCCAAAACAAGAAAGCGTTACCTATGGTGCTAGCTCAAGACATATCAGTGATATGGGCGACCCCGATGCAAACTATTTTATTCTGAAGGGTGGGCAAGATGGTTGGCTTTCAACCCCGAACCTCACGGATCAGCTTGATCTATGGCGAAACGGGGAGTATATCCAGGTGCCGCTATCAATGAGCAAGGTGCGCTCAACGTTTAACACACATGTCACCGTGATCAAGCCTATGAGCCATTAGGCGATTTTTAAGGCTAGTCAGGCAACATTTTTGATCGATCTGGCTAGTTCGATCAACTCATCTCGGCTATCGACTGTTTCCCCACCTGACTTGGAGTAGATCATGTCTTCGATCAGACTCCGAATATCTTCGGAGTACTCCTCGAAACCCTTGTAAGCCATGTACCAGCCAAGTTTGAAGATGCGATCTTCGTCGTATTGGCGATGGATCATGCTAACGGCCTCATGTCTTGGATCATGCGAAATCACTTCGTAGAGTTCTTCCACATTCTGTTCAGGCCCCTCTAATATCTGCAAAAAGTGGCCTTTCCTATGAATTAAGACACCCGTGATATCAAGGCCCTTATTCTTATCTCGTGCTTTTACCAACAGGTCTTGTATTTCTTCTTCGCTAAAAGCATGAGATGCGGTACTAACGTAGGCGACTCTGTAAATCATTTCGAACGTTCTCCCCATGATTGAAATTTCGCAGGATAATGAATGCGAAATTGGCTAAGCCATGCCAAATAGATTTTACCACTATTTCTGAAAGTCACCAACGATACTCAAGAAAATGAAGCTTGTATGGTCTGCCACCCTTCAAGCCTTGACCCTATGTGGCATCCTGTAGAGTATGAAATGAGTTAGCTTAAAGGAGACTGCACCTTGTCACTGGTTCTTTTCTTACACGTTTTTAGCTGCATATTTTTAACTGGGTTAATATGGACAATCCAACTGGTTCACTATCCGAGTTTCCACTGGATTGCAGACAACCGCTTTGAAGCTTTCGCGCGTTTTCATGCTCAGAGGATCACTTATATAGTAGGCCCTATGATGCTATTGGAGCTAGGAACTGCCCTGGGGTTGATCTACCTACTCCCTCATCAGCGTTTATTCACGATTGGCAATGGGCTACTAGTGATAGGAATCTGGATGTCTACCCTAGGGTTTAGCATCCCTTGCCATAGCAAGTTACAGAAATCTAGAGACCCAAAGACAATCGATAGGTTGATAATAACTAACTGGCCACGAACCATTCTCTGGACCGTACGTACCGCACTTCTGAGCCTATTCTTTATGGATCAACTAGGGGGACAAATATGAACAAGTTTAACCTGCCCAAGATTCACAGCACGCTTATCATTGGTGCCGGCCATGGCATTGGCCTAAGTTTAGTTGAAAGCCTTCTAGATCGAGCACCAGAAGCCAGAATTTTCGCCAGCTATCGGGATGCCACGAGATCGAACAAGCTGATGGCCCTGGCAAAACAGTTTTCAAGCCGACTTAAGACATATCAGTGGGACCCAAACTCCGAGAACAACTACAAATCTTTCGCGGAAAAAATTGAAGCAGAGACTCAGCACATTGATCTTTTGATCAACAGCATCGGCTTTCTTCATAACTCAGAATTTAAGCCAGAGAAAAGCCTGCGGGATGTAAACATGGATCAGCTCATGGAGAGCTTTCGAGTCAATAGTGTCGTCACACCTCTTCTTGCCCGCTACTTTTTTCATCTTCTACGCCATGATCAGCAGTCCTGTTTTGCAAGTATCTCGGCAAAGGTAGGTAGCATCGAAGATAATCAGCTCGGTGGATGGTATGGCTATCGTGCTTCCAAAGCAGCACTTAACATGTTTTTAAAAAACATTTCCCTAGAATTTAAAAGACGCAATTGCAATACATCTGTGTTATCGATCCATCCAGGTACCACCATTACAGAATTATCTGAGCCTTTCATTGCGCGAACCAAGCTTAAACTTCACAAGCCAGAAGAGACAGCTACTAACATTCTTAATGTCATTGATCGAGAAGCGGCTACAGGGAGTGGAAAGTTCTTTAGTTGGGATGGGAAGGAGCTACCATGGTAAGGCAAACCTTCAACTGCGTTTACAGTAGAGCTCCAAGTTCATTTTTTCCGACTTCTGACGGACTTCTAAGCGAGAGAAGTCCCAACTCTGGGATTCGACACTCTCTCCGACTATGGCATAGGTACAGAAGACCAGTGGCGATGTCCGTTCTTGGCAGCAGAGTGATTGAGTCCAATTTACACCATCACCAACAGCCTTTTCTGTTTCACATTTGAGATTGCTATTCTCAATATCGAAACTATTTTTTTTCTCCTGAGGAACATCCACCTTCACCTGAGGCTCGAATTCTTTGTTGATTGAGACGCTACACTTGATCCGACCAAAAAGGTTTTGGCTCAATAGGAAACCCAAGATTAATACTATCATTTGAAACATTCCATCTATCCTCTAGCCTTGCAAGGGATCCACCAACTGTGGGATTAGTACTTTGTAATCATCCTCGGTGACATTTGGCTTCCAGTCCGGTAGCCCAAGGTACATCTTACCCCCAGCTTTCTTATGAAGAATAATGTAATCAGCGAACACCTCGGCATGAGTCACCCTCTCCCCAGTGTCAGCACGCTGCCCCGTAATTGTTGGCATACCCCAAAGGGAAAAGTTACATCCGTCTTGGCAGTCCCCAACTTGGCTATGAAGGGCGACTGCGAGGTTTTTTGTGTAGTGAACCTTAACAGGATGTTCAATCGCCTTATCCAGAGCCATGGAACTGTAGTAGATAGATTCACCAAAAAAATCAACAGTACTACCATAGGATGTGAAAAAGCCTTGGGAATAAATGCCAAAGTCTTTTTCGTAATGAAGCTGGAATGGACGATCGAATGACCCGTTTGCAAAAGGATGACACGACTTTTCTGGCCGGCTTACCGCTGCATCACAATTTTCATCAGCCCCCGCACGCGCAGAACCCCAACTTGCTGCTTGGCCATTCGTTCGAATACCCAAAAATGCCGAAGCCGACGCATAAACATGCTCAAAGTCCTCAAATTGATGGATCTCAGCCATAGGGTTTTCCGTATCTTCTAAGTCCGGTATATAACCCCAGCTTGTCACGGAGCAACCATCATGACAGTGACCTTTGGAACTCATAAGAGCCGTGAACGAAGTACGACTTACCACTAGACTCACGACGTTCTCTAAATCTCGATGAGGCAAGATGCAGCCAATCCGAGAACAGCTGGGCTCCCCCTGGCTTGCAAAAGGTCCACCGCTAATGACTGTTCCCCCACGGGTGAGTGCTGCAATAGACTCACCGGCAGCAACAAAGCTCTGGAGTTTGGTAACTTCGTTATCAGGTCGATAGGAATAAAACTCATTGTTCTGATAGTCATCACGAAACATCTGGAGCCCACCGTCTCTATCAAACAGATAAACATAATTACCAGAAAGGTGCATCGCTATAATGCCGGTAAGGCGTATATCGTTGCTTGGGTCCCTATCCGCTGCAAAGAGCTTCACTTTATCAGCGATTGCAGCATAAGGAATGACGTTACAACCGTGTTCACAAGAGTTCTGGCTACCTTGGGCCTGAAGCAAGGCATATCCATTTTTCGAGGTTTGCACATCAACGATCTGAGAAAGATGCTGCCTTGTTCCCTGGAATGTATCAAGGTGATAGGCTTCCCCTTTATCAAGATGTAAGATGACGTTGGCACGAAACTTTGCAAGTCCCATCAAGCCAGTACCATCGATGTCCTGGATAAAGCGGTTGTCAGCGGTATCACCACGTATTCTTATGAACTTACCGTGTACGGTCGCGAAGCCCTCTTCACCATCCCCTATCACCCGATCAAAGTGTTCAGGAATCATGGTAAGATCTGCTCCGTATAATGCTGGCCCAACCCCATGGAGAAGGAGATCTTCTGTCTGTACAATGCTTGCATAACCATCAGGATTGGTAAAAACCGAGCGTACGCCCCAGTCCGAAGCTCCGACGGCCCCCGAGCCCAAACGAAAACGTGGTGCTGAAAGCACTCCAAACTCACCGTTTTCAGTCACATAAGAGATGGCAACTCGATTGCAGATGATTTCTCTAACTTGCACGACGGACTTTATCTCTGTCAGAGATTCGTCGACCCTGCTAGTTAGTAATTCTCCCTTGGAGCTTAGGACCGCAAAATCGCTGTGGGTGGCACATATGTCACGGACCGACTGATCGCCAAGCCTTGTTAATAAATCATCAACGGGCTCCCGAAGCCCCCAAGCTCTTACACGTCCATCTTCTTGCAAGACCATACTTGCCGATTCTGTATGAACCAGCTTTTTAACTGAACGCACCCCATCCAGTTGCTTAGTCAATGATCGATATGTTTCGTCGTCCTGCTTAAAAAAGCGCTCATCGCCCCAAGGAATAAGCAGACCTTCACGAGTCACACCATAGTTGACCCAGCGATTCGAAGATACGCTTGCAATCCTTTGGGAGGCGATGGCAAGGCCCTCAAGATTCGCCCCTTTGTCTTGCTGTCCCCAGGCTATCATATGACCAGAAAGACTCAATCCGACGATGACTCCCGTCTTTAGGATATGGGCCGAGGCCATATTCTCATTATCCTTTAAGCTTGTTAGGTCGAGCCAATTATGAGCACTCACGTAGTGATCCCGGTCGGGAAATTGGGTGAGCTGGCCATTTTTCCTTAGAACAATAAAAACATTGCTCAACCTTGGATTCGAGAATAACCTCACCCCGTCGGCAAGCTCTGGTGCTGGAATTCCCAAAGTACGTATGATGCAGCCATCATCACAGCCGTCGCCATCAGGATCGTGTAGCAAAGCCAAGCCTTCATTGGAGGCAGCAACTTGTTTGATCCCACGGTAGACTTTACCTTCAGCATGCTTCCCTTTGAGTGTCTTCCCCCAATAGAACAGATCACCATTTTCTAGCAGCACAGCAGTCGCTAGTTGCGGGACGAATACCACATCCTTGATGGGTGTTTTATTAAGTTGAAGATTGTCACGTACTTGCTCGTATCCTTCTATTTCTCCCCCTCGTCCCCAAGCGACAATACCACCATCGGATCTCTGAGCCACAAACGAGTGAAGGCCTGAATACACCCGTGCAATACCATGGAGACAGGCACCATTGGTATACATCGCACCTTGATCTTTGCAGCTCGCTATCTCTTGTGGGCCAAGTTTTTGCTGACCAGCTTTTAATTGATAGGGAAGGAGTCTAGCTGGAGCCTCCAGGCGATCTAAAGCTTGAGGTCGATTTTCTGATTTAGGTTTACAAGCTAGGAAAAAGACCATTAGAAAATAAAATATAGACAGATTGCGATACATTGCCACCCCTTCACATGTTCCAAACCTACTAGGCAGCGGACTTCTCATGGGATTGGTGCTCTTTGTCGCGAACCGCACGAATCAATTCTTTAAGGCTAACAGCCATCTTTGCCAGATTCTCCGCAGCTTTTAACGTGTCACTAGCACCAATATATGTTTCCCGCGACGATGTCGCTACCCGATGAATATTTTGCACGATGTCATCGACTCCTTGCTTCGATCCTTCTAAAAGCCCTGTAACTTCTGCAGCTGTTGACGCTTGTTCCTCTGTAGCAGCAGCGGTTGTTGCAGCATTGGCATAAACTCGTTCGATAATACCAGAAATCTCTTTGATTGCCCCAATAGAGCCACCGGACACCTCTCGTATTTTATTAACCTTGTTTGTAATCTGCTCAGTGGCATCGGCAGTTTGGTTAGCTAGTTCCTTAACTTCGTTTGCTACAACCGCAAAACCTCTGCCGGAATCCCCAGCTCTAGCTGCTTCGATAGTTGCATTGAGGGCCAGAAGGTTTGTTTGCTGAGCTATAGTACTGATGAGCTTGATAACGCTACCAATTTCATCTGATGCTCGATTTAATTCAGATATCATCGTTCCAGCACGCTCGGCTGAGTTTTTAGCTTCGTCTGATATCTTAGATGTTTCCAATGCTTTCTGTGAAATCTCTCGAACCGTTTCGCTCAGCTCTTCGGTGCTAGATGTAACTGCTTGGACATTGTTTGCAACCTCTTCAGAAGCCTGAGCCACGCGATCCGCTTCAGTTGATGTGAGTTCGGATCCGGCAGTCATTTGCTTGGCAGTAGCCGATAATTCCTCGGCTGCTGAACCGAGTTCAACGCTGGCCTGGGCAAATTTATCAACCAGTTCAAAATAAGCTTTCTTTTCACGAGTTAGATCGGTAGCGTATTTCACAACTTTTTTAGGCTTGCCATTCAGATCCAGGATGGGGTTATAGGACGCCCTAATCCAAGCCTCCTGACCACCGGCACCAAGTCGCTTGTATTCACCCTGATCGTACTGACCATTGTTCAACTTCTGCCAGAATTGGCGGTACTCCATGCTTCCAGCATAGGATGGTTCGCAAAACATGCTGTGATGTTTACCCTTAATATCTTTCAAAGAGTAGCCAACGACCTTCAAAAAATTTTCGTTGGCTGTAATGATCGTGCCATCGAGATTGAACTCAATGACCGCCTGTGACTTATCCATGGCGTCGATTTTCGCCATGTAGTCAGAGTCACGATGCTTTTGCTCGGTAATATCTGTTGCGAATTTAACAACCTTAAAAGGCTTGCCTTGTTCATCTAAAATGGGATTATAGCTTGCCTGGATCCAGACCTCTTTCCCACCTTTTGCCAAGCGTTTAAACTGCCCAGATGCAAACTGGCCTCGATTCAGCGTATCCCAAAGTTCGCGATAGTCTGCCGATCGACCATAAGCGGGCTCTACAAAAAGTCGGTGATGTTGATTGACCACTTCTTCGAGGCTATAGCCCATGACGCTGAGAAAATTCTCATTTGCAGTAATAATTTTTCCGCTCATGTCAAACTCGATAACGGCTTGAGAACGAGATATTGCGTTCATCTTGCCCTGGGATTCTAACTCACGATTCTTCTCATCTGTAATATCACTTGCGAGCTTTACCACACCGACTGGTCGGCCATCAAAATCAAGAATCGGGTTATACACGGCTTGAATCCAAACAGCTTCTCCAGCACGATTCATGCGTTTAAACTGGCCAGATATAAATTTACCCTGCCGAAGCTTATCCCAGTGATCACGATAATCCTTGCTGGCCGCAAAACTAGGCTCGCAAAACATCTTGTGGCTTTGACCGACCACATCGGGGAGCTTGTAACCCATAAGATTGAGGAAGTTCTGATTCGCATCGCGGATGTTACCGGACAGATCAAACTCGATGACTCCAAATGAAAGGTCGATGGCAGCCAGCCTTCCCTCCACCTCTCGCTGACTTTTCATTTCGTCGCTAACATCAGATGCGAACTTGACGACCTTATAGGGTCGTCCCTCTGAATCCATAATGGGGTTGTACGTCGCTTGAATGAAAACCTCACGCCCATTATTAGTATGCCTTTTAAACTTACCTGAGTGAAATTTCCCTTGCCTCAGTTCATCCCAGAATTCGCGATATTTTGGACTCTTCGCTTCCGCGTCGCCAACAAACCGAGAGTGGTGGCTTCCCACGATATCCTTAAGACTGTATCCCATGAGCTGCAAAAAATTATCGTTAGCATTTAAAATCTGACCATCCATGTCAAACTCGATCACTGCTTGGGCTTTCGAAAGAGCTTGGGCCTTGCCTTCATCAGCCAAAGCCTTGGCTTTTGCAACGGTAACATCATATGCTATCTGGAAGACACCTGTAGGCTTGCCGTCGTCATCGAAGACGGGAACGTAGGCTCCTCGCAGCCACACCGTTTGACCATTCTTATTGAGCCTCTGATATTCCCCCATATCAGACTCACCTCGGTTCAGCTTCTCCCAAAAATGCCTATGCTGGATACTAGATGCGAAGGCTTTAGGGCAGAGACGACCATGATCCTCTCCTTGCAGTTCTTCAAGGGCGTAGCCAAAGGTTGACAAGAACTGCTGATTCGCGGTTCGAATTGTGCCATCAAGATTGTATTCCACGACTGCCTGGCAACGATCGAGAGCATCACACAGCTGGTGACTGCGTTCACTCCCCTCGTCGGAATCAGCCATCTTGGGTCCTAATAAACTCGCCATCACTTTCACCTTCGACTCGAAATAGGTTCCTAGCCTCACTGCGATCGGCTTCTCATAGCATTGCTTTAGAACCGAAAATTCCTAGCTCTCACCTGGCTCTCTAAAGGGAGCAGCTTCGCTATTTAGTAAATGTAAATAATAGTTAAAATCGATCGTAGGATCAGTCAGCTGCCTCTGCTGGGAAAGTTGGGGCGAAGTATGAAGATTAATTAACATGACAAGATTTAAATGGCACCGATGCCCCTAAGAATGGCGGCATCGGCCAAAAACCTAATCTTAATGGCTCGACTCTCCCTCAATCCGACTTAGCATCCAGTCTTTCAATCGGAAGTTATAGTAGTCTTTACGATCTTCAAAGATCAGCTTTCTTGTAAATAGGTCCTTGATTTGGTAAGAGCGATAAAACTCTGCATCTTGGAAACTTTTAAAGGTCTTGTTGAAGGCTGTATCATCAGCAAGGATAATTCGAAACATAACTATTCCACCCATAGTGATACACATGCAGTGGTATAAGATGCAAAAACAGGCCCGAATTTAGATCTATAAGTAGCTGTATTTAAAAGATATTTCACAATATTCATGGCCACAGGATGATCGCTTGTCTAAAGCTTGGTCAAGGATATCAAATTCCATCCTAGGGGTCTGGGGATTGGAAATAGCAAAAGCAAATCACTGATGGCAAAAGGCCTATGTGAAATCATAGGCTTGCAAATCCTAAAAGTCTGATGTACAAAAATCTCGCTAAACGATTTTTGAAGTATTTTTAATGCACCATGTGGAGGTAGCAAATGACTCAAGCAGAATTGTTCGACGCGATCGCAGCAGAAACCGAACTTAGCAAAGCAGATGTTAAACGAGTTTTCGACGCCTATAAGGACCTAGGCTACAAGCACTTTAAGAAGAATAAGCTTGAAAGCGACTTCGTTCTTCCTGGTTTCGGCAAGTTCAAAGTTTCTGAGCGCGCTGCTAGAACGGGTATCAACCCACAAACTGGCGACAAGGTAAAGATTCCTAAGCGTAAGGTTCCTGTTTTCCGCGCTGGTACTGAGCTTAAGACTCACATCCAGCCTAAGAAAAAGAAGTAATCGAATAGAGGCGGATTGTTCCGCCTCTTCTTATCCCGCCTTGCTATCATCAACATTTTCTACCAGTACCGGCGCTTCATCTTCGAATCCTAGGAAACGTTTAGTCTCAATATCGCGTTTCATGAGAACGTAGGCTTCCATAGGTGACAAGCCTTCAAAAGCGATGGCACGAAATAGATAAAGTGTAAGACTATGGGTTACACCGGGAGATAAATTAGCGAGAGTCTCATTCATCTGACGATGAACGACTCCAAATAATCGGCGCCTCTCTAAGCCTAGTTTGCTGGTATCCCGTCGCTCTTCGGTAACTACTACTAACGTGCTATTGCATGGGGGTGGGCAATTACGATAGCGGAAAATTCTAGTGCGGCCTGCGATTTGATAACAGATATCTCTTTCTTCGGTATCCAAAACATTCGTTTCACTCATGAATTCAGTTGGAGAATGGTAAATATGTCCACACTTGGTGCATTTTTTCGGAAACCTGGCCTCAACATGCTCCCCTGAGTGACCATCCTGCTGAGGAGTAAGCTCCCACAGTTGCTTTAAGGAAGGCGCAAGGTCTTCGTAAAAGTCCTTTTTCAGAATGTCTTTAATATCCTGCTTCGTGATCAACCCGTACGCCCACCCATCGTTTTTCTCTGAAGAGACCATCGGAGAGCACAACAGTCCTCATAAGGAAATGTCTGCCTACCCACAAAAGGGTATTGATTCTGGCTAGTAGAGGGTTTATCGGACTACAACAAGATAGGGTAAAAGCGAAGAAACAGGGGGAAAGGCCTATGCCTTGCCCCTTGAATCGGTCTGGATGAAGTCGTGAATAAGCTAGAGAGCCTGGACAAGTCCAAGTGCAATCTGAGGCTGCTGATTGGCCTGCGCCAACACAGAAGAACCAGCCTGCTGAAGGATCTTCTCTGAGGTGTAGCGAGCTGTCTCGTTGGCAAAGTCTGTATCTTCGATACGACTCCGTGCTGCAGACAAGTTCTCAATTTGCACACCCAAGTTGTTAATTGTCGATCCGAGACGGTTTTGAATCGAACCGAGATAGGCACGATAGTCACTCACTTTAACGAGCGCGTCATCGAGCTTCATGATACTATTCTGGGCATCTTGCTTGTTATCGACCTGTGTACCTTCTTCGGCACGGCCAATATCGAGAGATCCTTCACCATCCGTGAAGGCATTGATGTTGCCTAAGTCGATCTTAATAATGTTGACTTGGTTTCTTTGCTCAACATCGTCAACTTCTTCGTAGTAGTCTTTACTGATCTGGATTTCCAGTGGAAACGTTCCCTCTTGGTTGGCGATTTCGTCTCCAACGTCAGCTTGGCCAATTAACAAACGAGTGCCGTTATACTCTGTAGCATTAGCAATACGGTCGATCTCGTCTTTAAGAGCAACGAATTCCTTATTAAGAAAGGCTCGCTCTGTCTGCCCTACGGTATCACTGGCAGCCTGGACGGCTAGCTCACGAAGGCGCGTAAGCATGGATGTAGTCTCGACCAAGCTACCTTCCGCGGTCTGCACCAGCGAGATACCATCAGCCGCATTTCGCTTGGCCTGTGACAAGGAGCGAACATCAGCATTCAAGTTTGATGATATCGCTAGACCAGCAGCGTCATCAGCAGCTTTGTTAATTCTCTTACCTGACGATAACTTTCCTGAAGAGTCTGTCAACGCTTGTGTCGAACGAGCCAATCGTCTTTGAGCATTGATCGACGCCACGTTGGTTCTAATACGCAATCCCATTATGAACATCCTCCTGACTTCTGGGTGTTTTGAACTCATCCTGAATTCCTAAACCCTATCGATGCGAAGCGCTAGCAGCTAAAATTTTCCTAGTTCACATAAATCACTATCCCACTGAAATCACTGTATGAAATAAGGTCGCTTAAGTATTTACGCAAGGTAAAAATTGCCCGTCTGCAAGGCTAAGTCGCTAAACTCTTTATTTTTTTTATGACTATAGGATTGCCACAAAGAGCTATAGTTTTGCTCTATTAGCTCCTGGCTGAGAGAGCCCAAAGTTCTTACCATATAAGAAACCGAGATGAAGACAAATTTAAGCCTTGCCCCCAAGCTCACCTGTGCTAATTTGCCCTGCAACGGACATTGGGAAAAGGACAGCCATGAATCTCGTTCTGTTTGAAGATCAGGAAGCACAAGCCGCTCTCGCCTTTAACGATCCTCGGGCGAAGCATATTCGTAAGATTCTGAAGCTAGGCGTCGGAGAGCAATTCCGCTCTGGCTTGGTTGATGGGCCTTTGGGATACAGTACGATCTTAAGAATGGAAGATCAGAAGATCTACTTCCGACACGAATGGCACCAAGCTGCACCGGCCCCTTTCCCCATTCACCTTATTTGCGGAACACCCCGGCCCAACAGCGCGAAGAGAATGCTCCGTGATGCCACCTGTATGGGTGTCGCATCCCTCACCTTTATCGATAGCGACCTCGGTGAAAAATCCTACCGGGACTCTCACGTTTGGGAAGCGAGCCAAGTGAGAGAGCTTCTCAAGCAGGGTGCCAGCCAAACTTATACCACCCGCCTGCCGAAAGTGCAGCGAGGACTATCGTTACGTGACGCTCATAGCTTGGTGCTCGATAGCCAGCATATCGCCTTTGACAACAACGTCCACGCTAGAAGCTTCAAACAATTCATGGCCCCGACGCCCAGTCTCGCGTCAAGCATATACATTGGTTCAGAACGAGGCTGGAGTGATCGTGAGCGCCAATTGATGGCGGAGCTAGAGATAAGCTCATATTTACTGGGGTCTAGAGTGATGCGTAGCGATACCGCATTTATTGCAGCTCTAACCTTGGTGGCGCAAGCACGAGGCTTGCTCGAAGAATAAAAAAGCGCGGATCGTTCTTCGCGCTACTTGCTTAGCAAAATCTGAAAGCTTGCACTTTGCCGAAGGCTATTCGGAGCGCCAATGGCATCGATATGACAAGGGTCTCCCTGGAAGGTTTTCCCTGGAGTGAATAGGTTGTTAACTCCATTCTGAAAGCGGCAAACAAACAAATCGCGGTCAGCTCCTTCATTACCAGCGACAAACACCTTAGGGTCTAAAGGATCACCCACTGTAAAATCCTGCCACTGGAAGGCTTCTTCAAACGTTCCACGGGTCAGAACTAGGATTTCAAACTCATCAGCCCGCACCGTCCCTTCACCGAAGGCATAGTAACACCTGCCAGCACTGGGATCACCCTTCAAGTCTGGTATAAACTTGCCGGGATGTCGCGCAGTAATCACCGTTCCACTTTGATCTTTCAATATCGCGCGACAGATATACAGCTCACGGGAACCATCAAAACGAGTTCCGCCTTGCACGGCACCACTCGTCAAGGCACCGGACGAAAGAGAAATCCAAGTATATGGTGTTGCACTCGGGATACCAGCTTCTAAACTAGGTGGAGCGTATCGATTTTCAATATCGTAGGCATATACCGCATAATAATAGCTTTGATTATCGGTTAAGCCATCGTCTTCGTAGCTCAGGATGTCACCACTCGCTAGAATCTCCACATCCTCAATCGTCTCGCCGGGAGCGTAAACTTGCCCGTCTTCAGGGCTCCAAGCTATCGGCTGTTGACTACGGACCACTAACGTTCCTTCGGAGCTAGAACTAGCTTCCCAAAAAAGGCTAATTTTCTGGGTTGTAATCACCGATGTCAGGCCTTGAATTGATTCCAAAGCACCTGTTGCCTTAGTCCAGGTAAGTTTTGTTGCTTCTCCATAATCCTGCCATTGATCACCCTTTTGCACCACGATGCATAGAGTGATCGGACCGTCAGGTAACGAAGAGATATCGTCTGTAATACCTTCAGAGATCGCTCGCGTGTTATAGCCTGACGCCAGTAAACAATTTGTTTGGTCACTGGGGCCGATCTTATAGATAAAGTGAGTTAACCCTGGGCCGGTCACGGCAATCTGTAGCTGAGTGATTCTCGACTCACCGTTGGGAGCGTTGTCAACAATAGGCTGCGCCTCAAGATTTGCCCCACTCGATAGCTCTTGATTCTCACCGATATCGTCCGTTAGGATTCGCGACCGCTTACAGGCCAGCACCGATACCAGCAGACATAAAAATGTCAGAGAGTATTTCATGAAATGCACCTCTAATGATCCCTTGCCTTTTTCTTATCGGTAGTCTCTTTGCAAGAGTTCAAAGATTTTTCCAAACTACTGTAATCAATATAATTTTAAAAACTAATTTTTATGGACTAGAATGGTGAGCTTACGGGTGGAACTACGGCCAGTTAAGGACCAACTTCATACCATAGCCTAGGGCTGCTCCCCCGACACTACGCTTAAACTCGCCTTCAAAATCATCCATCCCAGCAACGGAATCTGGGTATAAGGGCGTCCCGTCACGGCCCGCACCATCCTTAGACGAGTAAATAGAAAATGCTCCGTCGCCAAAGCGTAGAAATACAATTTCAAGCTCTACGTAGCCAGTCACTCCCGATGACACAGCAACAGCTACGTCCTTCGATTCTTCGTTAATCGAAACTGCACCTGCTCCTGCTTGAATCACGGGACCAAATCGCAGCAAGATATCTGGAAAACCCATGAGTGGAGTGTAGCCCAGTTCGATATAGGGTTTGGCAATGGCAACTCCCAAAGTGAAAGATGCCTCGGTGAGTGGTAGGCCTTGAGCTTCTATTGCAAGCAGCTCATCTTCCGGAATCTGACCAGTGAGGTAGCGCACCCCGAGGCTTAGATCAAAATCAACATGATAATCGCCCTGCCGGCGAAACGCTTGCTGAAGAAATAACCCAAAGCCACTACTTTGCCCCCCAACAATATCATGAGTACAGATCTGCCTCAGATCGCTCTTTATACTTTCCACACAGGACGATGGGATGCCTCCCGAGCGATCCATCTCATAAGACATCACAATTACATCAGTTGATGCAGAATAATCGATACCGATTTGATATTGACTGATGTACTCCCATACCACCCCTAGAAATCCAAAGGCAGGGCTTGCCATCAAGAAAGACGCAACAAGGCACATTCCTCTTACCATACGTATCATCCTGACCTCCTGCAGTCGTCTTCTCTCCTTCGACCAGCTGATCTGAGAATTGAGGCCCGTCACTAAAATCTTTGGCAAGTCTCAGCTGCATTTTTAAAAAACCCAAAATAGATTCTGTAATAAGCTACTTTAATTTCTAAATTCGAACTATGCCTGATTTGCCACCAGTCGATCCTTGGCCCGCCGTTTTTCCCCTAAGCACCTAATTTATTGACTCTTTTAGTTTCTTCCCTTAGCTTCTCTTTAAGACCACCGATGACAACCAATAGCCACGACTGAGACAACGGATTTCACATGCACATCGTTTCAAACTTTTGTCGAGTTCTAGTCGCTGTATTCATTTTGCCCATTTCAGCCCAAGCGTTGGACAGCTATGAGGTGAACACCAAACCACTATTTAAGTACCCTTCGTTAGCGAAGGAGTTTCAGAGATTGCATGACAAATTTCAAAAAGTTCCTCTTACTATCAAGGAGCATGAGCAAAGAATCGACATTCTAGAAACCGTCTTGGAAAAGGAAGGCAAATGGCTCGATGGCTACTGGCTCCATGGTAGCGAAAGCTTTATCCTTGCATCGAGTTACTCGTCAGAAGATGATTTTCCCATCGCCCGTAATATATTGGCAAACGGTTTACAAAAAGTTGAGACCTGCTTGGAGATAAAAGGAGATCACCTTCTCTGCCGGTTCTTCCAAGGCTCCCTGTTGGCTAAGATATCAAGCATTGACGGCATTTTCGCTTCGTTGCGCCACGGAAAAACAATCCATGATGCCTTCTTTGCAGTCACGCGAAGCTCCTACAACATGCAGTTTCGCCCTAATGTTAGTCTCATTGGAGCAGCCTATTACGGCTTGGGTCTGTTTTATAGGCTCGTTCCGGATGTCTTTCTAGTAGACTGGTTCTGGGGAATTCGTGGCAATTTAAGCAAGTCCATAGCCCTACACAAGAAAGCGATTAGTTATGACGATAACAACCCTTGTTCCTTGTTGATGCTTTCGGTCGCGCTATTCTGCAAATACCATTCGGACAATGATCACCCTGAATATAAGGCCGCAGTAAAACACCTCAAAACCGCACAGGGTATTACCCCCATTGATAAGCCTCAGGAAGTATGTGTAAAGGAGACCTACAAAATTGAGAAGCAAACGGACCGCACCTGTGGATACACGCAGGCCAAGTATCAGGAAGAAGTAAAAGAGTGATCAAAGCCTTGCCAACATGGATAATTGTTTGTGGCTTGCTTACAGCTTTGCCCCTTAGCGGCAAACCAAAGGCTAAAGATTCAAACTTCGTCGATATCACAAAACTGGAAGACGAGTTGCTCTTACCCCTAGACCAAGACTGGGACGTGTATTTCGATCGCCATTTGGCTAGTAAAGAACTAAAAAAAATAAAACCGGATCGAAAGATGGCATTGCAGAAGTTCTTTGACTTCGAATTCCTAGCTGTAGAGCAGATTGAGAGCAAATTCGCCACGTTTCGGTATCGGCTTCATGTGAAGAAACCTCAGATTCTAATGTTACAAATACCAGAGATCCCTGCTTACAAGCTCTATGTTAACAATGTTCTCGTTGGTAGCAAGGGTACCATGTCGATTGAAGCTCGGGAGGTGATAGCTGAAAGGCTGTCGTCAAGGGTCATCTTGCCTGGTCGCCTTAGTTACGACATTGTTCTACAGACGACTAACATGCGGCACGGTTGGTTTATGGGTATCCCACCCATAAGTATCGGCAAACCGGAGGCTATGCAAGCGAATTTTAAACGACTGGACTACCTCAATATCTTCGTTGTCGGTGCCATGCTTATTACGGCCGTCTACCAAGTCGTATTTTTTCTCCGAAACCGATACGACCGATCGCCTTTGTACTTTGCATTGTTTTGCCTATTCATAGGGGCGAGGCAGGCTGTAGATTCTGAAACTGGATTTCTTCTGGCCATTCTTCCTCTAGGTTGGGAATGGAGCTGGAAAATTTCTTTCATCGCCTACTATCTCGCACCGCCGACCCTCTTAGCATTCCAGCAGGAGATATTCCCGCACACAATCCCAGAGAACTATACTAAGACACTATGGTTTCTATCTTCTTGTTTTTGCTTCTTGGTATTATTCACGTCTTTAGAGACCTATGGCCCTCGGAATTGGGTTTTTCACTTTATAACTTTATCAGCAGTCTATTTTTCGATCCTGTCACTTGCCAAGGCACTGAAACAAAATATGGATGGTGCCATGATACTAAGCGCAGGCTTCTTGATTCTGTTTGGTGGAACGATTCATGATATTCTCCAAACACAACAAGTCTTCGATGGCTCTGCATTGGTAGCTTACACCACTCTCGCATTGATAGTTTGTCAATCGTTGATCCTTACCAATCGCTTCTCCAAGAGCTTCGCTACGGTTCGTCATATCAAAGCTGAACTATCAAAAATGGTTCACCCCCATGTGCTAGAGCAGATTAGCCAGGGAGCTCCTCTTGAACGAACCATGCCTACCGGCACCCATGAGGCTGTTGTGCTATGCTTCGATGTTATCAGTAGCAAGGATATTAAGGACCCTCAATACACCCAGCACTTGGATTCCATGCTGGCTCGCATCGAAAAAACTCTTCAGCAGTATTACGATCCAGCATCTACCAGCTCGAATGCCTACCGGCTTCAGCAGTGGAATGACGGAATGATGATTACAGTTGGCTTTCCCTTTCATATTCCCACTGAACTAAGCAAGGTGGATCATGCCTACCTCTTAGCGGAGGAGCTTTGTTATATCTTCCGCAAGGAAATGGAGAGCATGGCTTACAGCAAAGATCTCTACTGCGGTGTTGGTATCACCATTGGCGATCTTGAAGGTCGGTATCCAAAATCTGGATCGATGCAGTATGATATCAAGGGTCGTGCTGTGGGCCTTGCCCGTCACTACCAAGCGATGAGTAAACCTGTTCTATCAAAACATGGCTACCAAGGCAGCGTCGTGTTTATCCAAGATCGCGTCTATCGAAGCTTGAGCAAAACCTACCAAGAAGGATTCCTACGCTGGGATTGTCAAGCAGATGGAGGAACTATTCGGGACGATCACCATGCAGAGCAAGCCTGGTTTAAGTTTCAAGCACCTGCTAAAGCCTACTCCGACGAGAATCTCATTTCCGCATAGTAAAGCCCATTTTCCTTGCTTTTAGGAAATTGAAATGACTTTTCAGAATCTTTAATTACACTTCATCCGCGGCCTAAGTTCGAGTGCTCAAATAACGACACATTTTTGAAGAAAACTACATATATCAGGAGGCTACCCTATGGATCGTCGTCGTTTCCTAGTAGGCGCCAGTTCAATTCTCGCAGGCAGTGGGCTTGTTAGCATGGCAAAACCAGCTTTAGCCAACGCAAGTTCGAATATCGATTCCCTCAAAGATAAGGCTCTAAAAAAAATCGCATTCGGGTCTTGCAACCGACAAAGTCGGGCTCAAACCCATTGGAGTGTGATTGAACAAGATCGGCCGGACCTATGGATATGGCTCGGGGATAACATCTATGGAGATGGACTTAGTCTTCAGCAACGTGCCGAAGCCTGGACCAATTTAAAGTTCGACCCTAACTACTATAGTCTCATGCAGAAAACAGCGACTATGGGAACATGGGACGACCACGATTACGCTAGCAATAATCAGGGCAAAAACTTCCCTGATAAGGAACAAAGCCAAGAACAATTCGCTGACTTTCTTGGGGTACCCGGCGATCACCCTATGCGCCTTCGCGAGGGTGTCTACTACAGCGAAACATTCGGTCCCTACGGCAAGCAAACACAAGTTATCATGCTCGATCTTCGCTATTTCCGTGGCAACCCCAGATATGAATCTATGCTAGGTGAGGAGCAATGGGACTGGTTTGAGAACGAGTTAAGGAGTTCCACAGCAGATTTGATTATCATAGGCTCCAGCGTTCACTTAACCTCAGGGATTACCGGCTTTGGGCTTGAGGGTTGGAATCAATATCCGAAGGAGCGCCAACGGCTCTACGAAGAGCTAGAGGCCATCGATGTACCCATTCTTGTGCTAAGTGGAGATCGTCATATGGCAGAGTTCACGAAACGGACTCTAAGGAACGGTAAGCCAATCTATGAATTTATGTCAAGTGGTCTTACCCACTCCACCTATGCCCCTCTTCCCGATTCTGGGCGCATTGGTCGAGTCATAGGATCAAAGAACTATGGGCTTATCAATATCGACTGGACAAGCCAGGGACCCCAGTTAGGTCTGCAGATTAAGGATGCCACAAGACAAGGAGTGGCACAACAGATCACTCCTTCATACGCTTACAGCTAAGATCAAAAATTAGAATTCCCCATGTGCCAAGCGCATCGGGGTCTCCTATATTTTTTTGAAATCGTATAGTTAAGCACCGTTACCGAAAATCTTTGCAAAGTACCCTGATATTTTGAGGTCTTTAATAGCTTTCGTTACAAGCTTCTGCTTGTCTTCAAGGCTTTGTTGAAAGGCATAGTAGACATTCTGCTCAGAAATAGGGCTAGCATTGTCGTACTGGTAGTTTTTTGAACGAAAGCGTTCGAAAGCATTTAAACCAGTATTTTCTTCAACGATAAAGGCATCGATCTTGCCTACATTCAGATCTTTGACATTCACAAAGTCTGACTTTTGATACCTTAGGTTGATCTGCTTATTGCTTGTAACTGCGGGGTCGTAAGGATATCCCTGGGTCAAGCCAACTGTCTTGCCGATCAGATCCTGAACCGTTCGTAGAAGTGGTTTACCTTTTTGGGTAAACACAAAATCTTTCTTCATGTAGATCGTTTCCGATACTGAAACCTTTTTCAAATCTGGAAAGTTTACGTCCAAAGCTGGAAATAATACATCGTACTTCTTCTCGTTGAAGCTGGCTATAGCCTGAGGTGGCGGAAGAATATTTATCTCTACATCAATACCAGCCTCAGAAAATGCCTTTTTAGTAAGATCGATAAATTTACCCTTGTCAGTCCCCTCCACCATCATTGGAATCTTGAATGTGACTTACTGTAAAGGTTTGGCATATGCTGACGCCGAAACAAAAAACCAAAAAAACAGTACACTAAAGAAGCTTTTCATCCTCACCTCCTTTGATGAGATTAGCACCAGAGATTAATGGACTCGGCCTATGCCATCAAATCATGAGGTGAATTTTCTAGAAAACCTTAACAACTAGGATTTTATGAATGATTTATCAGCTATCCTAGAAAGGTCAGCCTTGGGGAAAGACTTTTTCTGCCAGTCTACTGAAAAGATAGCCAAAGGATCTATAGAAAGCCTTTGGCGAAACTGTGTCATGAAATGCGGATTAACCAGTAACTCTGTGTTTTCTTGTCTCCACGTGATTGGCGAAACTTGCTCACTATTAGAAACATTCGTGCCTGTCACAACTAAGAAAGCTTATCAAAGGAAAGATGCCTGTGGAGGAGGTGCTATCCTCCTGCTCCGTCACTTGATCAGACGCCTACTAGGCATCCTTAGCTGAGTTGCTTCAATCGGGCGTATCAGCTTTCGGCAGTTGCACCAGTGCCCGGACAAATCCCAACACCAACCGATGATGAGGAAAGCTTTTTGAAAGTCGTGAAGTTGATATATCAAGATTGTATATCGCTGCCCACTATAGCAGTGAGGGGAACTTCCCCCAAACTGCTATTAGGGCCTTACATGCAACTCTAGGTAAACGACCATTCTTCAAGAAGATGTCTCGAAAACGAACTCCAAGTAACTCATAAAAGATCAGACTGAAGACTCCGATTTCAACCCGCCCGAGAATATTTTTCGCACCCCTTCGCGAATATCATCCGTAACAACTAGAAGGGCTGGGAGCAACAAGGTTGTTAAAAATGCGCCAAACGTCATTCCCCATCCTAAAGCTAGAGCAATCGGCACCACGAAGGGATCAAGGCCACCCAAGCCGTAGGCTGTCGGCAAGATCCCTGCGGTTGTCGTCACTGTCGTTAAAAAGATGGGTCTAAGTCTGATCCGTGCCGCTTGTCGGACAGCTGAAAACCGGTCTACTCCTTCCGCAACCAATTGATTCACGAAGTCGACCAAGACGATTGCATTGTTAACAATCACCCCCGCGAGAGCAATCACACCAATCATGCCCAAAAAGCTCAAAGGCTTGCCATGGAAGAAGAAGGTCCAGATCACGGCTACAACTCCAAGAGGAATCGTTGCAGCGATGACCATGGGTTGATAGAGATTTTTAAAAAGTAAGATTAAGATAAGCAGGATACCAAAGAAAGCAAAGCCGAATGCTCGGGCTAGGGATGCCATGGATTCGTTGGTGTCCTCATTTTCACCACCGAAATTAGCTCGAATGCCAGGATGATCCTTTAAGATATCTGCGACAATGGGCTGCATCTTGGCATTTACTTCTCTTGAGTTGCTGACTGCTGTATCTAGCTCAGCAAGCACCGAGACCTGCCTTTGGTTTGCTTCGTGTCGGAAAACGGAAACGCCCTGAGTTTCTTCGATCGTTGCGACACGGCCAAGAGGAATCAGTTGACTCCTAACATTGGGCACCAATATCTGGTCAATAGTTTCAACCCGCGATCGATCTTCTGCCGTTAGGGTCACCCTAATATCAAGCTCTTCATCAAGCCTTCGAATGGTAGTTGGTACCAAGCCCTCAAAAGATGCACGAACTGCACGACCAATATCGAATACTGTTAGTCCTGCCGCTACCGCCTCAGCATCCTTGACCCGAACATGAAACTCTTTCTTGCCTAGGTAATAAGAGCTTTCGATATCAGAAACCCCTTCTACCTCCTTCAATCTCTCTTGAATTTTGCTCACTACTGGTAAAATCGCCTCATAAGTTTTTCCTCTAACCCCAATATTAACTGGCTTACCAACTGGAGGACCACCGCTAATCTGCTCAAAGCTTAGCTTGGTCACCCCAGCCGGCTTGCCGACAGCTTCTCGTAGCATATCGATGGCTTGTTGTGCTGTAATATCTCGTTCGGTAGCCGGCGTGAGATAGACGAAAGCCTGGCCATACTGAGTTCCAACTTTACTGGATGGATCGTTGGCGTCCTTCTGCTGGATACCGATACGCACAATAAAATCATCCAGAACCGAGTCAGGCAAGGTCTCAGCAATCGCCTTTTCGATGGGCTCTGCAACCTCTGTAGTTTTCGCTAGAGATGTACCATTAGGAGTTTCAAAGTTGACGATGAATGTTTCTACGCCACCTTTAGGGAAAAGAACAAAGTCCATCTTAGTTGCTGCGACAAACAGAGATCCTCCTAAAAACAAGACAGTAGCTAGGATGACAAGGTAGCGAAGCTTGATGACGTAATAGATAACATAGCTATAGAATGGCTGTACATAGGCTTCCCAGGTCTGGACAAACACACCACCCTTAGCATGACCAGACTTATCACTGCTTTTCTCTTTTCGAATCCACTTTCCCAAATGATGAGGCAAGACAAAGAAACATTCCCAGAGGGAAATAAGAAGGGCTATGATCACTCCCATAGGGATATAGCGAATAAACTTACCGAAGATCCCAGACATATAAAGCATGGGAGCAAAGGCCATGACGGTTGTTAAAACTGAAACTGTAACCGGCGCCCAAACCTGTTGTGTGCCTTTCACCGCTGCTTCCATAGGATCGAAGCCCTTTTCCCGGAAACGCTGTGCATTTTCTGTAACCACAACCGCATCATCAACCAGCATACCTACGACGATGATGAGCCCCATCATACTGATCAGATTGATACTGATATCATAACCGAAGAAAATCGCGATAGCTCCTAAGAACGAAAACGGAATTCCGAAAGCTGTAATCGCCGCTACACGCCAGGGTAAAATAAGTGACAAAACTACCAACACGAGACCTAAGCCAACGAGTAGATTATTAGACAGTACACTGATACGACGTTGCACATAGAAACTGGTATCATTAACATAGCTAATCTGAACGCTGGGATCTATTTGAGGCATCAATTCCTCTACTCGTTGCTTGACCTCCGCAACTAAGTCAAGTACGTCTCCACTTTCCTTTTTCAAAACGGTCAGCGAGATAGAGCCTGTGCCATTGGTTCTATAGGTTCGCGTCACGCGCTCGAAAACTGTCGTAACTTTAGCAACATCTTTAATACGTATGGGATCTGCGAAAACATTGGTTCGAATCACCGTTTCGTCAACCTCAGAGGCATCCTCAAATTCGCCAATGGTGCGAACAATCATCTCCTTAAACTCAGTCTCTTCAGACCCATCAATGGTGCCTCCCGGAGTTGAAATATTGCGCCTTGCCAATGCATTGGTGATATCGGTCAGGGATACTTGATACTGCCGAAGCTTCGATGGCACCGCTTCAACTCTAACCTCGTAATCTCTCAGGCCATTGAATTGGATCTTCGCAACGTCGGACAGTAGCTCTAGCTCTTCTTCTAAGAATTTCGCAGTTGAGCGCAAAACGTCTTCCGATACATTGCCGCTCAGAGCGATCTCAATGGCCGGGGTGGTTTTATTCTCTAGAACCGTAACGATAGGGTCTTCTGCATCCTCTGGCAGTTCGGTGAAAGCATCGACTACCTCCTGAATATCCTCCTTGGCATCGTCTGCGGTTGTTTGATCTGGGTCTAGCTGAAGGATGATGGTACTGCCACCTTCCCGAGAGATAGAGGTCATCTTTTTAATGCCGTCCACCTCTTTGAGGTCCTGCTCTAGCGGATTGGTTAACAGCCGCTCAGAAGATTCGGCAGA
Source organism: Pseudobacteriovorax antillogorgiicola (assembly GCF_900177345.1). Taxonomy (NCBI): domain Bacteria; kingdom Pseudomonadati; phylum Bdellovibrionota; class Oligoflexia; order Oligoflexales; family Pseudobacteriovoracaceae; genus Pseudobacteriovorax; species Pseudobacteriovorax antillogorgiicola. Next base: position 304,729 of record NZ_FWZT01000004.1, on the reverse strand, counting down.
AGCTCCCGGGTAAGGCGTCACCACAGTTATAATATCGAAGCTGATATTAGGAAAGACCTCTCGCTTGATGGAAAGAATCGAAACCACTCCTGCAACAAAGACAAAGACAGTGATCAGATCAACAAAAATACCTTGTTTGGCGAAGTAATCGATAAGCTTGTTCATTTATCCTACCTTATCTTGCTATTCTTAACGGCGGCTGCGATATATTTGGGCACATCTCCGTGCATCTTCTTCAACTTCCAAATTGCCCCGATCAGGCTTGCTTCGGTGCGCGCTAGGCTCTCTTGTGAGATGATAACGTCATTGGCTGATAGGATAACAGTTTGAACATCTACTTTTCCAAGAGTGAATCGCTCTTCTTCTAATTTTTTGCGCTCTCGATTCATTTTGAGCATGCGGCGGTATGAACTACGATCAGCTTGTAAGCGCTTAACCTCTTGGCAAGTGTTGGTCCAATCGATTTTGATTTCGCTACGCTTTGACGCGAGCTGCATCCGCGATACTTTCAGGTTCTTCTTAGACTCAAGCATTTCTGCCTTGGCAGCAGACTGGCCGAGGGTTACATCAATGCCAACTACGACAGAATAATTAGGATCTTTGAAAGACAAGCTATCTACATAGGTAGTACCAAGGTCGTTATCTACGGAATTTCCGCCGATAGCTGCTTGGACGTATAAATCGGGATCGAATTGGTCAGCAGATGTTTTCACTTTCAGTTCTTGGCTTTTAATCCGCTCAAGAAGAGTCGCCACGTCCGGGTGATAATCCGAACGAGCTTTTTCAAGACCAGTATTACTACAAAGGGCTTTGATTTGACTCTCGAACGACGATTCTTCCAGGGGAATCTTTTCCGGATCAACATTCAAAAACTCATCCGGCAGTTTGAGTAAGATGACTAGCTTACGCCATATATCACTAAGAGATTTTTGAGCTTGGCGATAAGCCTGCTCCACTTGAAGCAGATTCTGCTCGATATTCAAGACGTCTGCCTTTTCCGCGGTCCCTCGATTAAATAACAACTTTGTAATCTTCAGCAGTCGCTTCTGGGTTTGAATCCGTTCCTTAGCAAAACGCACTGAGTTTTGTGCCATCCAAGCTTGATGATAGATCTCCTGCAAACCTTGAAACCATTCCCCAAGACTCGCGCTATATTGAAACTCCACCGCCTTTTCGTGAAACTTTGCCGCTGCGAGTTGATCTTTAAACGTCTGGCCAAGACTGTTGCGCCAAAGGCTCTGTTTCACACTGAGGGTGACTTGGCTTTCATAATCATCAAGTGGAAATGGTTGTGAAAATATCAGATCTTGTCGAGTGGATAGCAGGCTGGTACTTAGTTGAGTGCCGGATTCAAACGACCGAGACCAAGAAAAGTCGAGCTGTTGACGAGATTCAATTTGAAACCCTTGGGGATTAGCCAATTCATTTTTATCACTGAGGTGGGTAAGAGAGGCTGACAACTGCCCATCCGTCGCTTGGCTTGCCTTGATGTACGGAACCTCTTTTGTCTCTAGCTCGGCCTTAAGAATTTGTACTTGATCCGAGTACCGGTAGCCCAAATCAACGATGGCGTCTAGGGTAACAACTCCACCTGGCACCATCGCTAAAAACTTTTGCTCCTTACTCGGCGCTCCCCATAGCACGCAAGGCCAGAGGAGCAAAATCAGACATAGCCTCATCCAACGATCGACTTGCAGATCTGCCAGCATTCCATTCTCCATCCATGTCGATTTTAGAAAAATTGAAATAAAATTAACCAAGGTAGGATACAAGATTCAAGCTGAAGAAAGAATAAGAATTTTTTGGAAGGCCAGAGTCCCAAGGCTTTCGGAGTTTATCGGTTCCCGTGTTGTGAACACTCATTCCTTGTCGCTGAAGTCTTAGAGCAGAGGCTACCTTTTGATGACCTTGTTAGGTGGAGTACCACTCTACTCGAAGATAATGAAGGCCCACCTGGTCACTTGACATTGTGACATATATCTCGCCAAGCAAGAAGCTCTAGATACGCAATAATTACTTACTGAAATATCATGAATGGTTGCCTTGAAAACTAAGAGGTCCTACTGGTCATGCGCAAATCTGAAATACTGCAAACGGCATCAGAGCTAGTGATTCAAGTTCCTAAGTCTATTTAATTAAGAGGATTTTTTGTGTTTTAGAAAAATAAATCATTGAGACCATAAACTTGGTTTTCTTTTTGCGTACACATTCGGTTGAAGCTATTTGCTTCATTCTTTTTAACGCAAAAGTTGAAATCAGGTGAGCAGGGTTTCTTTCAAAAAAACTCTCGCTTCGAAGATTATAGAAGATCGTGTTTAGGAGTTGTTTGTAGTCGATGCTCATACACTAACAGATAATCTGACGGAAGGTTAAGTGAATATAAAGCCTATTAGTTTGCTACAAGACAAAGAATATATGCAATAAAAACAAACTTCAGTGTCAGGCTTAGTAGAAGAGAGTTATCAGAAAGTTATCACTATAGTTTCGTAAAAATGCGTATTTCTTAGCGGTCTCAGCTAAGGTTGAGACCGAAAATGCCGCTCGCTTACTATAGAAGTAGAGACTGCTAAGGGATCAGCAAGCTGATCAAAATGGATGCGGTGATGCTCATCACGCGGCATCTTCGGTATTGTATTATGGAGGTAGGATTTTGGAACTAAGCTATAGCCAACCAACTAATCTGGAGTTTGGTCAACCCCACTCGTTCACTGTTGACCAACTTGATCAATACTTCAGTGCAACTCAAAAATCCATCGAGAAGCCTAGCATCGTGTTAGAGGGAATTTTACTTAGACATAAGGATCTTGCGGCTATTCGCTTCAGCTCCCAAAGTAGTCTGCCCGTAGTCATCATGGGAGAAACCGGGACCGGCAAAGAAGAGGTCGCCAAGCTCATTCACAAAGCCTGTCTATTGCGAGATCCAAAAACGCCATTTGTGTCTGCAAACTGCGCGAACTTAGATGGTAACTTGGTAACATCCACACTTTTTGGCCACCGGAAAGGCTCCTTTACAGGCGCTGATCAAAGCACCAAAGGCCTTATTGGCGAAGCTGACGGTGGAATTTTCTTCCTCGATGAAATCCATTACCTACCACTCGAAAGTCAACAACGACTTTTGCGGGTTTTAAACGATGGTTCTTACACCCGTATTGGTGAAGTAAAAGAGCAGCGATCTAACTTTAAGATCATCGTTGCTAGTACGAAAGATCTCGATCGTGAAGTTGAGCAAGGCAGATTTCTCCTAGATCTTAGATCTAGACTCACTGGAATCGACATCAGCCTTCCCCCCTTAAGAAAACGACAAGATGACTTCGCCACACTCATTCGCCTGTACTTCAGCAAGGTGCCACACATCGCAGAATCCATTCCGGACAAGGAGTTTCACGATCTAGTTAAGTTATGTCAAAGTTTCTATTGGCAAGGGAATATCCGCCAGCTGTATAAAGTACTCGACAACCTTGTCATTAAATCTCAGATTGATAGTATTCCCATAAAAGCAAAGAACCTTCCCATTTTCAAGACAATGCTTTGCCCAGGCACGAAAAAACCCGATGAAAAAGACAGCCAACTTGATGAAGCCATCGATTATTTGCACCTAGCGTCTCAACAAGATATCCCTCTCACTAAGTTTATGAGTTTCTTTGAGAAATTTATGATTGAAACGACATTAAAACGTCATCGAAAAATTTCTAGCGCCTATGAAGCTCTACGAATATCAAGAACCCAGTTTCATATCAAGCGAGCCAAGTATCGTGATAACCAAGCACTACTAGACTAAACAAGTTGAGCTATGGAGCCGCTGCTTCCAATGATCGAAGGAAGCAGCGGCTTTTTATTCAGATTTACTTCAAATCTGAACCTGCCCTCTTAGATAGTCCCATGCGAACTCATACTGCCTTAGCACCTCTTGAGGAAGAGACCTGAGAGCCTCGCTATTGATCCCTATCAAAACGTCATAAAGTTCGCAATCAACTTTTTGACTAGGGGTTCGGCATTCTCTTGCAACGAGCCTTTGAGATCGTCGCTTCGCCTTTAAAACTAGATCAATTTTGTTTGGTCCCAATGATCGCAAACTATCTAATTTTGAATGAGCCTGAGAAATTAATTGCTCTATTGTTCGCGCAGCCTCCTGCTTCATAGCAGATGGGAGCACCATACTAGCTAGGACATCATCAAAATGAGCTTGAAGCCGAAGCATCTCTGTAAGAGTTTGCTCACTCCTGAAAATAAGAAATGACAAAATTTGCCGGTCAAGCAAGCTATCGAATAGTCTCATCTCTCGAATCAATGGACTAAGATGTGCTTGGTATGATAAATGAGCTTCCACTTGGTAGAGTGATCTTTTAAGGTTTTCCTGGCTTGTTCCGGCAGCCAACTCAATTAGGTAGCGACTAACTTTATGGGCAGCAAGGCGAAAGCTTTGCTTTACGCTAGAAAGAACCTGCTCATTTTTGATAGTTTGATCTGAAATACGCCTCATAAAATCTTTTGCAAGGTAGGCTATGGACTGTTCCAAGACCAAAGAATCTTCAATACTTTTATCAACTATCGCCTTGAAAGAGATCATTGCTGAATCCGAAAGCTTCTGAGAAGCCTGTGTAACTTGAATAAGGTCTTCAATATTGACCTCTATTTTCTCTAACTCTGACTCAATATAGCCCTTAATCTGAGACGGATTATTGTTCAGGGACTCTTCAAGCGAAGCAATAGATTCAAGACTCAATGAAGC